>CAYSUV010000086.1:0-5986 GCA_964434275.1 Hadarchaeota archaeon (SeqCode)
AGAGCAAAAGAAAACCAACAAAAATTACAAGAGATGATGTCAGGCGGACCACAGGTAGGTTAGAGAGTAATAAATTCTCGAATTTTAATTTGGGAATTTTGTTTCTTGAAATTTTTTCTTTTCTTGTTTTTAATTGTAGGTTATTTTTGGGGAAGGAATAATGTTCCAGTTTCTTCCCCGTCTAGGATTCTTGTTAATATATTGTCTTTAGATGCATCTGTTACTACTACGGGAATACCCTCTTCTGTGGCTATTTTTGCTGCTTCTACTTTTGTTTGCATTCCTCCGAAATCTCCATCGGTAGTTTTTCTTGTGAGATTTTGAATTTCTTCAGTTACTTTTTCTACAGTTCTGATTGGTTCAGCCGAATCACATTTTTTAGGATCTTCAGCATATAAACCATCAACATCTGTAAGGATTATAAGAAGCTCTGCTCTCACCCCGGCTGCTGTAAATGCTGAGAGTAAGTCGTTGTCACCCATTCTTATCTCGTCAACTGCAACGGCATCGTTCTCATTAATAATCGGGATTACACCCCATTTTAAAAGTTCGCGTATTGTATTTTTGAAGTTGTTAAATCTCGTAGGATTGGTAAAGTCTTGCCTAGTAAGTAATAATTGCGCCACATGAAGGTCATATTTCTCAAAACTTTCACTATATCTCCTCATTAGTGATCCTTGGCCGATTGTGGAAGCTGCTTGAAGAGATTCCATGTCTTCGGGCATTTCTCCTAATGATAGCCTACCGACTCCAGCGCCAATAGCACCAGAGGATACTAAAATTACCTCTTTTTCTCTTTCTACGAGTTCCATAAGATTTGAGACTACCTTATTGACATTGGACAAATCGAGTTTTGAGTTTTCATCCGTTAGGCAGTTTGTCCCTATTTTAACAACTATTCTATCTGCTTCTGATAGTTTTTTTCTAACATCTTTTGGGGAATTAGACAAGTTGTTCACCTTTTTCTTGTTTCATAATTTAGGAACTTTAAGAGTACTTAAATACATTGAATAAAAAAGTCTCCCCTCAAAAATTTGCTTCTGGTAAAAAGTGTGATTAGTAAATTTACGAGTTTCTTCCATTTCCATCGTTAATCTTTTCGTTTACAACATCTGCGAGCTCTGAAAATTTCGCTTTTGGATTTCCCCCTTTTCTCATGTAATCGTCAACTCCTGCTTCTTGTGCTTTCTCTTCAAGACCGTCTTTTCCGCTTCCTGTGAAGACGATAAAGGGCAGATTACTGTGCCCGTTTTGTTTTAAAGCCCTATAGAACTCCAAACCATCCATTTTAGGCATATCATAATCGGATATTATAGCGTCAAATTCTTCCTTCTCTAGTTTTTCTATGCCTTCATGTGCGGAAGGGGCGGTTTCTATTTTTAGTTGAGGGTTTTCCTTTTGTAGAAAAAGTTTTCCAAGTTCAAGTAAATCCGGCTCATCATCCACAAACAATACTTTCATTATTTTTCCCCATATTGGGAGGATCTATTGACCCTCTTGGGCACCTGAGGGATTTGTTTTATATACTTCCTTCTAATGCTATATAAAATAATCTATTTCGCTTTTAAAGTTGATAAGATTTTAAAAGTGAAATTCGGATTTTTTGGTCCATGGATTTAATATGGGCTATAGATAAAGTATATTTGATTTGAGGGGATTTGTAATATTTCTAGTTGAGGAGGCGAACCTCGTTTTTACCTATTTCTGAGGGAGGTGTTTTTGGGATGATTTTCGAAGAAGCTGAAAGGTTTGTTGATGTTCCCGCCCAAGAAGTTTGGGAGTGGGTGAAAGAATTAGAAAATATTGTTTCTGTTATCCCTCGGGTAGAGATTATTGAGATGAGAGATGAAAGGGAAGGTGAGGCAAGAGGACATGTTCTTCCAGATTTTCTTCCTTTTTCTTTGCCTGAAGAGCTTAATGTTGGAGAGGCAAAAACAGTTGAAGTTAACGAGTCTGAGATGTATACTAGAACGGTTACTGAAGGGGAGGTTTTCCGCCTTGAAACTTATTTGGAGTGTGAAAAAGTTTCTGAAAATGAGACTAGGCTTTATATGCGAGCGGAGGGGGAATTGAGAGGTACAACAGGGACACTTCTTGAGTATTTGCTTTTCTTTTCCCCTGTTACTAGAATAGTTACAGGAACTCAAATAGATCGGATTTTGAGTGATTTGGGGGAAAACTTGAAGGAGTATATGAGGAAGTATTGGAGAGAAGAACTTGAAAAGAAAACAAAAGAGTTGGAAGCGTTTGTCTATACCGTTTCTCATGATTTGAGAACTCCCTTAATATCATTAGAGGGTTTTTCTGACATGCTTCAGGAAGAATTTGGAGCTGAGTTAGGGGAAGAAGGTTTGCATTATTTGGACAGGATAAAAGCAAATGTTGAAAAGATGGATAATTTTATTGATGACTTGTTGGAGCTTTCTCGAGTGGGGCGTAAAGAAGAAGAAAACGAAAAAGTGGATGTTCAAGAGGTTGTGGAAGAAGTTGTAAATGATCTTTCCTCTGTATTGGAAGAAAAGGGAATTGATGTAAGAATTCAAGAGGAAATGCCGACTCTTCTCTTCCAAAGGAAAAGACTCTACCAAATATTTTCCAATTTAATCTCAAATTCTTGTAAATACATGGGAACCCCGGAAACCCCCAAAATTGAGATTCGTGCTGAAAGTCAAGAATCTAATTGGTTATTATGTGTAGAAGATAACGGCATAGGGATAGAAGAAGAAAACCAAGAAAAAATATTCGAAATATTTCACAGAGAAAAAAGACTAGAAGAAGAAGGAACCGGAGTAGGACTAGCAATAGTAAGCCAAATCATAGAAAACTCAGGGGGAAAAATCTGGGTAGAAAGCGAAAAAGGAAAAGGAAGCAAATTTTACATAAAAATACCAAAATAACTCCAATACTTCCACAACCAACTCACAGGAAAGAAACTAATTTCCGAAACACAAACTATTAGCAAAACATTTTCTTAAAAGTGAACTACTAATTTATTAATTTTTTATAAATAATATCATAACATTAACAAAACTTAAACAGTGGCCGGGGTAGGGTAGCGGCTTAACCTTCGGGACTGTGGCTCCCGCGCCCCGGGTTCGAATCCCGGCTCCGGCCCTCTATATTTTTCTCCGTTGTTTTTCTTGGCTTTATGCTTCCGCTGCTAATTCTATTGTGGATTAGTCTTGTTTTTATTCCTATTTTTAAGATGAAGTGGGCAAATTTTGTTCTAAATCAGTTGCTACTTGAATTTTTTTCCGCTGAGCCCTGATTTTTGCGGGTATTCGATACCTACTGGATTTTGAGAGTTTTCATCTTAGATTTTACTCAAATTTCTGTTTCTTGAACTTTGACAGAACGGATGCGTTTGGGTAGAGAGTGAGATTTAGGTGTTTTCTTTTCGATTTTTTTGGTTATATAGTGTTATCCGATTGAGTCAGAGGTAGGTTTAAGTTGTATTCGTAGTTACTCTTCTTCATTTTTGCTTTCCGTTTTTGTTTCGTGTTTTACTGAGAATATTGTTTCATATATGGAGTTGTCGCGATGTTTGTTGATTATTTTATTAAGATTTGGTGCAGGGATTGTTGATTTTTCTTCTAGGATTGCTTTTTCAGTGAAAGGATTTCTTCGGAAGAAGTAAAATTTGTAAAATTTACAGTCTATATTGAAATTTGAAAATGCTTCTTTAACACTTACAACGTAATTTTCTAACATTCCAGTGAAGAATTGTTTTGAATAGGGAAGTGCTATTTCATATGTAGGATTTAAACATTCTATGCTGATTTGCATCCATCTTATACCTTCGGGCGTTATTTCATATCCATAGGGTTTGGTAGGGGTTTCATACCACACGTTAATATCCCTATACCAATTTGATAACTTTGGAGGTATTTCTTTACGTAATGATTTTACCCAAGTCGGTTGTCTCCAAGATTCCAAAGGTGGTTTAATCAAAAATAAGAACTTTATGTTTCTGCCTAAGAAGAGAGGATGTCCACTTCTAATGATATCTTCAACTGATTTTGGATTCCTCCAAGATTCTTTTTTCTTAAGCTGTATCCTCCCACTAATTTGTTTTTCAATTAGGTCGGTCTGTTTTTGTATTGCTTCACCATCAACAGTTTGTAAATTTTTATTTTTCATGGCTATGTCTAGGGAGTCTATTGCCCCCAGGTGGTCTCCTGTAGCACTTAGGATGTTGCCTTTTTCTATTTGGGATTGTGTGTCGTTAGGGTCTAATGAAAGCGCTTTATCGAAACTATTGATTGCTTCTTCAAACTCGTGAAGTGCGAAGAGAGTTAGTCCCTTATTTCTCCAGCTTCTTGGATCATTGGGTTTAACAGTGATAGCTTTTTCAAAACATTCCAAAGCTTCTTCGTACCTCTCTAAAACGTTCAGTAGTTCACCTTTGCTTCTCCAACTGATGTGATCATTATCGTGTTTTTCAAGAAAACTATCAAAAGCTTTCAGACCTTCTTCTATTTCTTTTTCATCATCCCAGCGAAACGCTTGTACTCCCCTAATAGCTCTATTAAAATATCTTACTGCGTCTTCCTCTTTTTTCTCCTTTGCGGCTTCTAGTCCTCGTAGGTACCAATTTTGCACATTTTTTCTTGGTCTTCTTCCTAAGAATTTCTTTATTCTGTCTAAGAATAACATATATCTAACCTCTAGTGAAGTGAAAAAGTACATTTCACTTGGTTATTTATTTGACGTATGATTATAAATTCCTATCGATATCTTCCCGCTTTTTTCTAATTTTTATGCAAATTCGCTTATTTTTTTTCTTTTCTGTTTTATTAATCTATAGTTAGGGTGGTTCTCTCTGGTTTCTCGCGTAATTAGCGAAAGAGGAAAAAAATTCTGTTAATCCAAAAATGTTCGATTCAAAAGATAAGTTGTATTATGATAGGTAATTAGGCTTTGAGTGTGAACTCATCACTTGTGCGTTAATATTATCCGGAACAATCCAATTAGGATATTCGGGATACGTATTGAATATAGATAAGATAAAAAAATTTGCTAGAAAACACCTTGAAAAAAACGACTTTATTCATGGTTGGGGGCACACGAAAAGAGTGAGTAAGCTATCCAAAAAACTTGGGAGGGAAGAAGGAGCTGACTTGAAGATATTAGAAGTGGCAGCGTTGTTGCATGATATTGGAATTCATAAAAACCGAAAAAATCATGAAAAAATAAGCGCTGAAATGGCTAGAAATTTTCTTGAAAATTTTGGGAAGAGGGAGGAAGTAGTTGATTGTATAGAATCTCACAGATTCAGTAAAGGCGAAAGTCCCGGGACGTTAGAGGCCAAGATACTTCAGGATGCAGATATGCTTGATGCGATAGGAGCAGTGGGTATAATTAGAGCTGCTTATTTTTCGGGTTACAATAGTCGCCCTATTTTTGATTCGGTCAAAAAAAGTTTAGAGGAGGATAAGGGGAGGTATGAGTCGATGATTGATCATTTTAATGTAAAATTATTGAAGATTAAAGAAAGATTGAACACCACTACTGCTAGGGAAATAGCCCAGAAACGTCATGAGTTTATGGAGAGTTTTCTTGACCAGTTTTTCAAAGAATGGAATGTTGAGAATTCTTTTTGAATTTTTATCAAAGGAGGAGCATTTCATTTTTTAGAGCGGTCTAAATTTCTGTCAAATTCCTTGTCATGTGTGTTAATGATACTTCGAATAAAGTTTGGAGTTTTTGTTCATAAATTAACATCTGTTGTAATCTTGTCAGTATGCTGAAAAATATTTCGAAAATAAATAAGTAAAATAACGCGGGCGGGTGCGTATTGCCCGCGGTAGGTCTCTGTATTTTTATTTTTTATTCTCCGAGTTCTATTGAGATAGTGGAAACGTTTGAGGTTTCTCCTTCCTCGTTCTCTACCTCTTCTGTTCCTGTCGTTATATCAAGTATGTCAACGTCAGGAAGGAACCTGTTTCGGACAATTTCTGCAGTGTCAACGGCTCTGCTGATAGCC
>CAYSUV010000087.1:0-5962 GCA_964434275.1 Hadarchaeota archaeon (SeqCode)
GTTGTATTATGGCGTCGTAGTATTGTATGGGTTCGGGGTGGATCGTTTCGTCCGCTATGCTGGAGAGTTTTTTGTATAGTTCTCTCGCTTGTTTTTCGTCGTCCATCGCTTTCGCGGTGAGAAAGGCGAAGTGTTGTTGGAGAGTGATGATGTCCTTTTCGTACCCCCACCGCATCTCCTGTTCGAGTGTTTCCGGAGCATCCAGCTTTCCCAGTTCCCGCAATCGAAGTATCGCTATGTCTAGGAGTTTCGCGATACTCTCCAATGAGTCTGTATCGAGGTTTTTCATTGGTTTTCACCTCCTGATCGGGTGTCCGATCGGAACCGTTCTGGACAAAAGTCTGGATAGTTCATTTACCTTTTCAGTCCATTAACTTCATGAGTTTTTTAGTACAATGAACAACAAAAGGGAGAAACGTGACCAAACATGACCGACAAACTACTCGGAACAACCAAAGTCACCAAAGGATGGAAAATCAGCCTAATCAAAGAAGTCAGACAAGAACTAGAAGGCGGAGACGTCGGAGACCACATCGCATACAGGAAAAAGGATGGAGAAATAGTCCTAGAACTCCTCAAATAGAATAGTTTCTCCCTTAAAAACAAGTTCGTTAGAAATGTTAACCGGGGAGTTAACATTAGGACTAGGTTCGATGGACTCAGCGAATACATAAGCAGACGCGGACGACTAAAGATCCTATCCATAGTCATGCAGAACCTAAACTCACAAGCAGAACTTGCGAGAAAAATGAACGTTTCCAGAACAACAAGCCATAACTGGATAAACGACCCGAAAAAACATCCAAGCAACCGACACACAGATAAACTATTACAAATCGCGATGGATATAGAGCCGAGATCTGTAAGGAAGGTGCTCCGAGAGGAATCGAATAACTTTGAAGAACTGGTTCAAGATTTTCTACCCGCTAGCGGAAAGTGTTAACTGGGGAGTTAACAAAAAGAAGTCCTGTTCTTATATGCAACATAGGGTCTTGATTTTTTCAAAAATAATCGGTTTGAAAATTACGTAAGGGTGTTTATTGAAAGAAACTATATGAATAATTATAGGTGGTTTGATGAAAAAGTTCAAGGATGACGATCCCGGATACTTGGAGTGGATACGTTCGAATCCTTCTGGTTATGTCGTAAACACTTATCGAAATCCTTCAAAGAATTATCGATTTCTTTAAACTCTTCCATATTACCCACCACTTATACGGTTGAAGTTTTCAATTAATTGATTTAACCTCGTATCAAGGTTCAAATAACGGTTCAGAGAAGAATGAACTAATTATGTCCGAATACATCAATAATGGAGTTAGAATAAAACCCGGATTTTTATCATTGACTTAACTGCTCCACATCGGGAACTTAAAAGTTTAAACACCTTTTAGATTTTTACAACTTTAGTAAGGTTTTGGGGATTATCGGGATCTAGACCTAATTTCACAGCGCGAAAATAAGCAAGAAACTGCGCAATCGGGATATATAACGAGAGTGATGGATTCTCCTTCTCAGATTCTACTTCAAGAACATAACTAGACTCCATATCTCCAACATCACTTTTTTTACCCACAGCCAAAGTTTTTGCCCCTAAATCCTGGACTTCCTCTAAAAGTTTTTTATGTTCAGATACTCTCCTAGACGGAGTAAAAAGCGTGACTAAAGTCTCATCGTCAACTATCGACCTGGGGCCATGTCTAAATTCAAGTGGGTGATAAGCTTTACTCCAAGATAAGGACATCTCTTCAATTGCAAGCATTGCTTCTGAGGCCAGACCATAGTACTCGCCGGGGCCTAGAAATACGAATTTTTTGAGTTTTTCTTCTGAGTTAGTGATTTTTTTTGCTAGTTTTTCTGATTTTTTGAGCATTTTTTCACTATTTTTCGGTAGTGTCTGAAAGTCTTTGAAAACGGAGTTTTCTCCAGTGTTTAGTTTGGAGAAGTATTCGATAGCAACTAACATGGATGAAAAGGATTTTGTCATGACTACGCTTTGTTCTTTTCCATCTCGAGATATTATAGAAATGTTAGAGTTTTTTTGGATAGTGCTTTCCTCAGTGCAAGTGAATCCAATGTTCTTAGCTTCCGGTTCTCTTTTCTTCATATACTTTGTAGCTTTGACAGTTTCAGTAGATTCGCCAGATCTAGAAAAAGATAGAATAGTATCAAACGAAACATTTGGAATACGTTCGGAGGATACAAGTATTTCACTGCTAGGGAAAGCAAAACTTAAATCCTCACCCATTAGGAGGGAATTTCCTATTAAAGCTAAGTAATAAGAAGCGCCGCATCCGACTAGGCAAAAAACTGAGGACTTTGAACAAATTTTGGTGAGTTCGTCCTCCTTCTCTTTTAAATCGTCCAATACCGTGTCTATAGCCTCAGATTGTTCTCTTATCTCTTTTAGAGTAAAATTCGTTTGAGGCATCAAAATTAGATAAGTGCACAATCGTTAAATGCGTTAGCAAGCCAAGATGGTTTAAATTGATTCGAAGTGATTGTTTAACTACTTTTTCTAGTGATTCTAAACCGGTTTTCTACAGTTCTTTTTCACAAACGTTTCGTGGACTACACTTAGTAGAAATAAGCAAACACGATTCTAATAGTATAATTTCGTATTGCCAATACTCTAAAGCTAAATGGAAATTAACAAATCAAGCGGAAATAATATTTGATGAATTCGTTATCGAAAGAGTTATGGAAAGTAACGAATCGGTAAGTTAAGGCTTTTAATCTCGTAGATACCAAAAATTGATTTCGGAAAAAATTATGGTTAGTTAGAATTGTAAACTATCCCACCATCCACGATAGTAGCAACGATGTTAAGATCCGAATCCAGTATTGTAAAATCTGCATCATTTTCTGGCTTTACCTCACCACGATTTTCCAAGCTCAAAGCTTTTGCAGGATTCAAGGTCGCCATCCTAACCGCATCGCTCAAATCCATTCCTAATTCTCTAACCACATTCTCAACTACTTTATCCATTGTTAAAGAACTGCCCGCCAACCTGCCTGAATCTTTAACTCGACTAATACCATCCTTAACAATTATATCTTGACCTCCAAAATTATACTCTCCATCTGGAAGCCCGGCGGTAGGTATTGAATCAGTGATAAGAACAGTTCTCTCCAAACCTTTGGAATTTAAAACCATCTCTAAAGTTGCTGGGTGGAGATGAACCATATCCGGTATAACCTCCGCAAACACATCATCCCTCAATAAACAAGCCCCTACAACTCCAGGCTCTCTATGATGAAAAGACCTCATCCCATTGAAAAGATGAGTACAGATAGAAGCTCCAGCATCAAAAACAGCCCCCGCCTCTTCATAACCAGCACCGGAGTGCCCGACCGAAATTATAATTCCCAATTCTCTCGCACGTTTTACAAAATCTAAAACCCCGGATAGTTCAGGAGCAACAGTTATTCTCCCAATACTACCTCCAGAAGTATCCACTAACTCGTGTAATTCTTCTATATCTGGCTCCCGAACATAATCAATACTCTGTGCCCCCGCCTCCTCTCCACTGCTTATATAGGGCCCTTCTAGATGAAGGTCTAATATTTTCGCACCTTTTGCTTGCCTATTCTTGATGTTTTTCATATTCTTACAGATTTTTAATAGAACATTTTGTGATGCAGTTTCGATAGTTGGTGAGAAAGAAGTAACCCCGTGTTTCGGAAGTAACTTAGAAATTTCGATTAAATCCTCCTCGCCCTCCATAATATCTTTAGCGCTGTATCCGTGAGTGTGAATATCGATAAATCCAGGTGCAGCAATCGTATCAGGAAAATAGAGAACTTCATCGTCACGAGAAACATCCCGCCAAGTAGTTATTTTCTTTATTTTTCCTTGTTCAATAACAATAGCTACCTGATTTTTTTCCTCCACCGGAGTTATTAATTCATCTGTTTTTAGAATGAAACGACTCATATTTTGACCTTCAATAAAACTTTACAATTCTGAGTATTTGAAAATTCAACGCTTTTTAAAAATATTTTTTGAACATCATCAGTGCAGAAAGAATGAATGGAATACTTGGACCGGCTCGATTAACAGAATGCTAATTTCTTATTTTATTTGCTCGCTCTTATCTAACTGAAGTAATTAGACCGGTCCAAGAAATTTTTTACTTTGTTTTCACTCTTCTTGGTATTTGAAAGATAATTTAACTCGTGCTCTATAGGCTACAATTTCATCGTTCTCAAGCTTCGTATCGAGCTTATCTACCTCACAAACGCGAAGATCTTCAAGAGTTTCGGAAGCTCGCTCAACCGCATTTTCTACAGCTTCTTCCCAGCTATCCGGAGATGTACCTATAATCTCAATTCTCTTATAAACACCATCGGTCATGCAAAATCACCCCCTCTTGGTCAAAATAACCACCACATATTTGATAATCTTTTCCTTTTTCCACATAATTAGCACTTCTAACCACCAATACGTAAACAAAAAATAAACCACCCACACCTCTCAGAATCAAATCCTATTCGCTTCTAGAAAAAATTCTCAAAACCAAACGAACAAAAGAACCCATTAAAAAATCGATAACCCATTATAGATGGCAGAAACTATGGCTAAATTGAAGGGATAAAATTGGAAAACAGAAACAAGAAAAACGAAAAAGAAATCATCCTAGGAGTCGACAGTGGCGGAACGAAAACTAAAAGCATCCTCGTAGATCCCAAACTTGAACTTTTAAGCATCGGATACGGAGGACCAGGAAACTACCATAACATCGGGATAGAAAAATCAAAACAAAATATTAAAAACACAATCAAAGAAGCAGTCACAAAAGCAGACATCAAAAAAGAAAACATAAAACACGGAGGATTCGGGATAGGAGGTCTAGACACCGAAACCGATAGAAAAAAGATAACCAACTTCCTAGAAACCATCAAACTAGTGAAAAATCTCGAAAAGAAACACATAGCAAATGACGTAATTATCTCTCTATACTCCATCACCGGAGGCAGGCCCGGAATAGTAGTTGTAGCAGGAACAGGATCGATAACATACGGAACTAATGAAAAAGGTGAAGATTATCGAGTCGGAGGATGGGGATGGCCTATAGGTGATGAAGGAAGCGGAACGGATATCGCTCGACGAGGCTTGCAAGCAGCTGCGAAAGCATATGATGGTCGTGGCGATGAAACTAAATTAACGGAACTCGCAAAGCGGGAATTCGAGTTAGAAAATTTTGATGAATTAATTCCCAAACTTGATGTATTAGATTTCCCTTCAGGGATTTCTTCTTTTGCGGAAAGTGTGATCAATGCGGGCGCCGAGGGGGATGGAAAAGCGTTGGAAATAGTTAATGAAGCCGGTGAAGAGCTCGCGGAATCCGTATTAGCTGTAAAACGGAAACTAAGTATGGAAGAACCTGTAAGAGTGGGATGTGTAGGAGGTTTAACCTCATCAGAACTATTCTTCAATAAGTTCAAAGAAAAAGTTACTGAAAAAGTTCCAAACGTAGAAATATTAGATTCAGTCCAAAACCCAGTAGTAGGTGCAGTTGCTCTAGTATTGGAAAATCTGGGAAAAAGAGCTCCCATAGATAATCTTCGAACGCTGGATTCGATGATTGCAAAAAGAGAAAACAAGAATGGAACCAATTCAGAATCGCAGTAATTAATAGATTCGGTTTAATAAGCTCCGATGAGTGAATTTTTTTGTGTTAAGTTTTTTGTATTGTGATTTCTGTTTTTTCTCCATCGGTTTTTAGAACGGAATCTTCAACTCCCCTCTTCAGATACATCTATTTTTATGGTTCGAAACCGGAGTAGAATGCGTATTTTCGAGGTTGGTATAGTAAAATTCGGACTTTTGAATCAAGTTTTGTGAAATGTTTGTTTTATCGTTAAGATTATATTCTAAAACCATCGAATACGGTGTAAGACTCTTTCCAGATTTTTCTGCACCTTTGTAAACTGAACTAAAGGGTTTTGTGGGTCTAAG
>CAYSUV010000088.1:0-5958 GCA_964434275.1 Hadarchaeota archaeon (SeqCode)
ACTTCTTCATCTTGATGGCCACGTAAACCCATGGCTTCAACTCTCTCGGTTACCGCAAATCCTGCGGTATCCGTAGAGACGATAAATGCACTTATTCCTTTGCTTCCTGCATCGGGGTTGGTTGCGGCAAAAACAATCGCATGTGAGGCTTCATGAGCGAAGCTAGTGTAGCGTTTCCGTCCGTTTAGTACATAAGAATCCTCTTTTTTATCTGCCTTACAGTTTAATCCCGCCGCATCCGAACCGGATCCTGGTTCCGTCAGTGCGTAAGCTCCAAGCTTTTCCCCTTTTGCAACAGGGGGGAGATATTTTTCCTTTAATTTTTCGCTGCCATTATTTAGAATTGCTAGAGTTCCCAGTCCTGCAAGTTCCCACAAGACTGTACAAACAGGACTTCGTCCGACCGCTGTTAATTCTTCTATGATTATTACGTCCTCAAGGAGAGACCTAGGTTTTCCACCATACTCCTCGGGGATATGCATCCCGGAATACCTATACGGTTCTTTACCCATTTCTTCCCATATTTCCATGACTCCTTCATCTTTGCGATCTATCTCTTCAGCTCGCGGTTTTATTTTTTCTTCAGCGAATTTCGCAGCTTCGGATTTTACACGTTTTTGTTCTTCGGTAAGCTCAAAATCTAACATTTTTTACCTCCATAAATACTTCATAAGTTATTACTGATTGATTCGGTAAATATTATTACTCTAAAAGCTTCAAAATAGCTCTAATTTAAATTGTCCGACTTTCATCTATTTTCTAACGATTATTTTGAAAAGAACAGTAGGTGGTGAAGTGTATAAAGCTTAAAGAATCGTAAATATTTTTAAATCTCTTAAGGCAAGAATAAGTGGCAATATGGACTCACATTCTAACTCTGAAGAGGAAATAATAAAATTTGAAGGAATGGATATTACTGCTGAGTTTCAATGGTCTGTTGGAGAATTAATTGACGAATTCTTATCAGCACTTTCTGAAAAAACAATCCTCGGCTCCAAATGTGGAGAATGTGGATTTGTTCATGTCCCACCTAGGCGGAGATGTGTTGATTGTTTGACCGAATTAGACAAAGAGGATTTAGTGAAGGTCTCAGACAAAGGATTCATCGACAGCTACACTATAGCTAAAAAGGAGTTAGACGGAAAAGGAAATTTTCTAGAACTAGAGGAACCAAAAATCATCGCTTCGATAAAACTCGAAGGAACTGACTCTAAAATATTCATGCCCGTTGAAAAAACTGAACCCGCTGAACTGGAAGAAGGAATGAAAGTTAAGGCCGTTTGGAGGGAGGAAAGAACAGATGAAATCGATGACATTAGATTTTTCAAACCATGTTAACGGGGGGTATTACTCATGAATGAAAAAGTAGCTATCCTGGGCTGGGCGCAATCCGAGCATGAATTTGATATGCAAAAGACGAGAGAGGAGATGGTTTTTGATGTTGTAAGGGAAGCACTTGACAATGCAGATGTAAAGAGAGAAGACTTAGACACGGTGATAAATGCTTCTAATGATTTTCTGGATGGTCGGACTATTTCTAATGTTCATCTTACAATGCCTGAAGGAGGTTATATGAAAGATGAGAGCAAGGTGGAAGATGATGGGGCTTTTGCAGGTTTATATGGTATTATGCGGATTTTGTCTGGTGTTCATGATGTGTGTTTAGTGGTTGGAAATACTCAAGGTTCAACATTTAATCCTCATCAGGTGTCGAAACTTGAACTTGATCCTTTGTTTGACGAACAGGTCGGAATTCTAAATGACATGGCGTGTGCGGGTATACAAGCTAGAAAATATATGAACCAGTTCGATGTGGATGAAAGACAGATTGCGAAAGTATCTGTCAAAAATATTCGCAACGCTGCAGACAATCCAAAAGCTCAGAGGAAGAAAAGAAAAATCTCATTGGGTGAAGTTTTGGAGTCGGAAGAATTTTATAATCCGATAAGGGAGCTAACTTCTTATCCTATAAGCGACGGTGCTTGCGCTTTACTTCTAGCATCGGGAGAAAAAGCCGAACAAATAACTGACGACCCTGTATGGATTAAAGGTGTCGGAAGTTGTCAAGACCCATATCTAAGAAATAGACGTCTCTACACTTTAGAATCTCTAAAAAAAGCTGCGGGAAAAGCATACGAACGAGCCGAACTTAACAATCCGAACAAAATCGATTTGATGGAAATATCTGAAAAATTCGCCCACGAAGAATTAATGGCTTACGAAGCTTTGGGTCTTTGCAAGAAGGGTGAGGGTAGTGCTCTTATCGAGAACAGTTTGACGGAAAAAGAGGGTGAAACTCCCGTTAATCCGAGCGGTGGTGCCTTGTCTGCTAATCCAGTTTGTGCTACTGGTCTGATAAGATTAGCTGAAGCTGCGATGCAGATCAAGGGGGAGGCTGGAGAACGACAAGTTCCTAATGTTGAAAGAGCTCTTGCTCATGGTCAGAGTGGTTTGTGTGCCCAGTCTAATGTTGTATTTATTTTAGAGGGTGGAGAGTCTTGAAGGATAGAAATGTAGCTATCATTGGTGCCGGTCAGACCAAGCATGGGATTAGAAGAGATGTTAACCAAGCGGAATTGATTGAAGAAGCTGCTTGGGATGCTATGGATAAGGCGAATGTCTCCCCTGACGAATTGGATGCGGTAGTTGTCGGAAACATGCAGGGTTTTGGCGGGCGTAATTGTGTAGAGAATTGGGCCGGGGACTGGTTAGGAGCCTCGGGTATTCCAGTTATGAGAATAAGTACTGGAGGTACCACAGGAGGTTCGGTAGCACAAGGTGGATATTATCATGTTGCCTCTGGTTTGTATGATGTTGTCCTTTCAGTGAGTTGGGAAAAACACTCGGACAGTAAAGAAGCGGGAGCATCCACCGGACTAGCAAATGTCAGCATGGCTGATATGTTCCACTTCTTCAACTATGGAGTGGACAAAAAAATGCTCGTAGCCAGAGAAGCAGGAGCTGGAGCTGCTGCTGGCGTATCTGCTATGCAAGCCCGGTCTTATATGCATAGGTCAGGTTGTGATATTGAACATTTGGATATGGTAGTTGCCAAAGATAGGAGGAATGCCGCGAAGAACCCTTATGCTCATCTGCAAATGCCTGACGCTACAGCAGACGATATTGCAGATACGGACATTATAGTCTACCCTTTAAGATTTGGTCACGTTTGTCCCGCTTCAGATGGTGCTTCCGCTGTGGTTCTTGCAGAAGAGGAAACTGCAGAGCGTAAAACAGGCACGCCCGCTTGGGTCAAAGGATGTGCTGCTTATGCTGATGAGGAAAACGAATTCGCTGAGGGTATGCAAGGCGTCGCTATATCGGACTCAGCAGAACAACTTCAAGCGAAGATCTCCGCTCAGAAAGCTTATGAAAGAGCCAACATTCAGAACCCTAGAGAAGAAATAGACGTTGCAGAAATCTATCAACCCTTCCCCCATCAAGAATTAATATACTCCGAGAGGCTAGGCCTGTTCGAAACTGATTCTGCTTGGGAATCAGTTGAGGAAGGTATAACAGAGATAGATGGCGACATGCCCATCGATCCATCTGGTGGGGTAAATGCTACAAATGCGATAGGTTCTTCTGCTATGCAACGGGTTGTGGAATCTGCGCTTCAGATAATGGGAAAGGCGGGAGACAGGCAAGTTCCGGGTGATGTTGAAAATGCCGTCGCTCACGGTTGGGGTGGGAAAACTCAGTACACGACCATAACAGTTCTAAGTTCATCTAAGGTGTGAAAATGAGTGAAGAAGAAACCTCCGCAGTTGAAGGCAAATGGGAAATAGGAGGTTACACTTGGAAAGCCGATAAATACCTAGACGAGTTTGTAGAAGGATTGAAAAACAAGAAAATAGTCGGTTCATTTTGTTCCGAATGCGGCAGAGTATATGTTCCTCCTCGTTATATCTGCGGAAGGTGTATGAAAAAGATTGAGGAAAGAACCGAAGTGAGTGATAAAGGGGTTGTCCTAAGTTACGTCGTCAGTCAAGAGATGGAAAGAGGAAACGAAGTATATGGAACCGATGTTGTCGAAGAGGGGTGGGTAGATGAAGGGGAAAGAATAATCACAGTAATGGTGAGGTTTTTCGGATCGGATGGTTGGACGAGAATGATATTGAGAAAAACCGATCCAGATGACGTATATATAGGTATGGTAGTCAAGGCATTATGGAAAAAGGATCGGGAGGGGGAGATGAGTGACTTGAAAGGGGTTGTTCCTCTAGAGGAAGAAATCTAAAAATTTTCTTTGATAGGGAATTAAAAGTCGACTTTTTCTAAGCCTTTCAAACCCAGCATTTCTCTCGTTTTTTTTGGAGTTGCAGGTTCTCTTCCCAACTCTTTAGCAATCCTAACCATTTTCTCCACCATTTCTGCATTGCTCTCAGCCAGTTTTCCTTTCTCAAGGTAAAGATTGTCTTCCATCCCCACTCTGACATGACCGCCTTTGAGGAGACCTACAGTGCAAAGTTTGAATTGGTGTTTCCCAGCTCCTATTGTTGACCATGAATAATTTTTCCCAAAAGCTTTATCTGCCGTATGTTTCATGTGAAGCAAATCTTCAATATCTGTACCTATTCCACCTAATGTTCCGTGCACAAACTGCATATGAATAGGTTTTTTCAAAACACCCTTCTGAGATAAATATTCAGCATTGTAAATCTGACCTACATCATAACACTCGAGTTCGGGCTTGGTATCATTTTCATAAAATGTTTCAGCAATTTTCTCTAAATCTGAAAAAGTGTTCTTAAAAACATGGTCTCTCGAAGATTCTATATATTCTCTCTCCCAATCGTACTTGAACTCATCAAAACTTTTCAGTGCTGGTTCTAGACAAAAATTCATAGACCCCATGTTAAAAGAAGCCATTTCGGGTTTTAGCTCTGGAACCACTTTTATCCTCTCTTCAACAGACATACCCACACCCCCTCCAGTACTTGGACAAATTATAACATTACAACGATTTTTTATCTCCTTGAGAACTTTTCTAAAAATTTTTAAATCCGATGAAGGAGCCCCCGTTTCCGGATCTCTTACATGAACATGAACTACTGAAGCTCCTGCTTTACATGCTGCAACAGCCTCATCTATAATTTCTTCCGGAGTAAGCGGCAAATGAGGAGACATAGTAGGAGTGTGAACAGAACCCGTCACCGCGCAAGTAATTATCAACTTATCTTCTTCAACCATTCAATCTCCCCAATGTCTGTCTATAGTTCTTGTCTTTTTAGAATTCCTGCCGGTCAAAAGTAGCAAAAATTTTCTTCATTAAGAAAATAAAACTCTAATTCATATTCCAGACAATAAATGAAATCCCGCACGAAAAATAAAACCTGAGAAAGATTATTTCGTCGTTTCATCTTTTTAACAAAGCAAAATCCTTCAAAAAATTGTGAAAAACAAAAATCACACAACACAAATTCAAAATAATTGATCTAAATCACATGTACTGCTGAAGCCTTGAAAGTCAAAAATACTTTTGATCCTAGTTCTAATCCCATCTCTGACTTTGAACGTTTTGTAATAACACTAACAAAGACCTTACCAACATCAATTTTAATCTGAAACGTGTTTTCTAGTTCTGTTATTCCAATAATTTCTCCTTTAAATTCATTCCTTCCACTAGACTGGGTCTTGCTCTTCGACAAAAGAATTTCCTCAGGTCTTATACAAACTGTGACCTTTCCCTCTTTATCAGTGATAGCTTCTACCTCCATATTTTCACCAATCATTACCTTAGATATACCATCGTCAGTCGTAGATTCACCTTGGAATATATTTTCTGTACCGACAAACCCAGCAACAAATTCTGACTTTGGTTTTTGCAAAATTTCATTCGGAGTCCCGATCTGCACAATTTCCCCTTTTCTCATAACCCCAACCCTATCACCAAGCCAAGAGGCTTCTTCTCTATTATGAGTAACATGTATCGTCGTAGTTCCTGTCTTCTTATGA
>CAYSUV010000089.1:0-5862 GCA_964434275.1 Hadarchaeota archaeon (SeqCode)
GGTTAGTTTTACGCTTTTTTTACCGACGTTTGTCTCGATGTTTAACTCTGAATGAAAAATGTTTTCTTTTACCTCAGCTTTTGCTCCTGTTTTTTCAGAACTTACAGAAATTGAAGCTCCTACTCCGGTTTTTATCACGTTAATCGTGTCGGAACCGGCAAAAGTTAGATTATCCACGGTTCCACTTATCGAAAGGTTTACGATACCTGGATTTACGATATTTTCGACCTTTGCTCTGTCGAATTTAACCATCAAGATTTGCAGATTCTCTTGGTTTTCTATGTTGTTAGGTGCTGAGTTATCTACCGGAATAGTTTCTTCCAATCTGATGCTTGGAACGCTTATTTTGCTAACATTTATATCCTGCAGTCGGATGAGGCAAGTGATCCAATTTCCTTCAGACCCGATTTGTAACGTTTCAGGTTTTATTTCCACTGTTGCTTTTATGGGAGTGGTTCTCTCTGTCGTGAAGTTTTCTATCGTTCCATAATTCTCACCATCTTCATAACTGATTCCTGCTCTCCATTCGTATCTCGTGTTAGGGGAAAGTTCTGTGATTGTGTTTTCGAAAGTTTTTTCAGTGTTTTCGGGACCGTGCTCGGCGTTTTCCCATTTTGAGTTTTCTCCCTTTCTGTACTGGAAGAATGCGATGACGTTATCGTAACTCTTTACGTTTTCGACCTTGCCGATGAGGGTTGCATTGTCCGACCCGATGTTTTCGACCTTTACTGATGTGATTTTGATTGGTTCGTTTTCTGTGGTGAAGTTTTTGATCTGACCTTGGTTCTCCTTTCCATTGAAACTGATCTGTGCTTTGAATTCGTAATTTGTGGATGGTGAAAGATTTGTTAATTCTTTTTCGTAAGACGTTGAACTTGTTGTTTCATAGCTGGTGTTTTCCCAAGAATTTTCTCCAGTTTCTCGATAGTAGAAAAGCGCGTCGAGTTTATTGTAACTGCCGTAAGTTATTGAAGCGTTTAAGGTAACGCTTCTGCTGTTGATTTTTGTCGCATTTTCTGTAACGACTGTTGCGGGGATGTTTGAGACTGAAATGTTTTCGCTCGTGTTGTCTTTCGCTCCGTCGTCGTCCGTGACTGTTAGGGTTATAGTATAATCTCCGCCGTTTTCATAGGTGTGTGTTGGGTTTTTTTCTGTCGAGATGTTCCCGTCGCCGAATTTCCACCTCCAGTTTTCTATAGTTCCGTCAGTATCAGTTGAATTATCGGTGAATTGTATCACGTTTTCTGTTGTTGGGGATTTTGGGGAGTATGTGAACGAAGCTGAAGGATAAGAGTTTCCTACCGGGATGTTTTCCATGTATGTGTCAGTCGCTCCGTCATCATCTGTCACTCTTATCTTTACTGTATAATCACCATTTTCTGAGTATGAGTGGTTAGGGTTGGAGCCTGTATTGTCAAAAGTTCCGTCATTGGTCCAATCCCATTCGTAATTTGAAATTGTTCCGTCCGAGTCTGTTGAGGTTGTTCCGTCGAAGCTTATCGTCTCACCTGTGGAAGGGTTTGAGGGGGTATAACTGAAACCGGCGGAAGGTTTTCGATTTTGGATAATGATTGTTTCACTGTAAGTGCCTGTCGCTCCAAAATTGTCCGTCACTGTGAGAGTGATTTTATATGGACCGTTGTCGGAGTATGAGTGTGTCGGGTTTTGCTGGTCGGATGTGTTTTCGTCACCGAAGTTCCAACTCCAGTTTTCTATCGTTCCGTCCGAGTCTTTTGAGTTGTCTGTGAACTGTATCTCTTCCTTTGTTAATGGTGTAGAGGGTGAGTAGTTGAAGTCTGCTGCTGGTGGTTGGGTTGTGTTTTTTCCGATTACGAGCGGATGATTGTCATAGTTATTACCTTTCCCAGCTATTGGTCGGGAGTTGTCTATAACCCCATCATTGTTTGAATCTGGATGTTCTGGGGGTTGCCAGTCAGACCAGTAATTTCCTTCTCCGAGTTCGGTGTTTTCCCAGTAATTTGAGTTGTCGTCAATTGCATTATTTTCGGTATTTGATTTGATGAGGTTGTGGTAAAATAGGTTGTTTTCAGAGTTTTCTATTTTTATTCCTGTTCTGTTGAATTTTATTTCGTTTTTCGTGAAGGTGTTGTTTGAAGACGATTCGTAGAGGTAAAGCCCCTGATCCTTATTGTTTTCGATCATGTTGTTTTCGAAATTATTATTGTTTGAAGTATCTTGGATTCGAAAACCGTCAGTGTTATTGTTTCTTGCTATGTTGTTTTTTAGGTTGTTTTTTCCTGCTCGTTCTAAATAGAATCCATAATTATTTTTTTCGCTAACATTATTTTCTAGATAGTTTCTCGAAGAGTCGGGGATTGAAAATCCACAGTAGCTGTTGTTTTGAGCTAAGTTATTTTTCAGTGTATTGCTTGAAGATATGTCAAGGGAAAACCCGGTGTTATTGTTTTTAGCTATATTTTTTTTCAGGATATTGTTTTGAGAGTTTGGGTTAATATGATAATATAGGTGAAAACCTGTGTTATTCCTCTCTGCAAGATTTTTTTCAAGAATATTGTTGGAGGAAGAATCGAGCCAGAAACCGTCGCCATTGTTTCTCTCGGCTAGATTGTTTTCTAACCTATTATTAGAGGATGAGTAAATGTAGTATCCTTCCCAATAATTGTTTTTAGCGGCATTGTTTCTCAAGATGTTTTTCGCAGAAACATCTAGGTAAAATCCGGTATCGTTATTGTTCTCGGTTTCGTTGTTTTTCAGAATGTTATTGTCCGAGTTGGTGAGTCTCAGTCCGTACTTATTGTTCAGAGCGAGGTTGTTTTCTAGAATGTTGTTATCTGATTTTTCTAATCTTATGCCGCTCTTGGCGGAGTTTTCGATTATGTTTTTCTCTATCAGTTGGTGTTTGGATTTTTTGAGATAAATTCCGTTTTTGTTGTTTTCTATTTTGTTGTTTTCAAGAATGTTGTTTTCAGAGGTTTTAGTGTCTGATTTTATCACTATGCCGTTCCCGTTGTTGTTTTCTATGGTGTTGTTTTTGATGATGTTGTTGTTTGAGGAGGGGAACAGGCTTATTCCATAATTGTCGTGGTTTTTTGTGTTGTTGTGAAGAAACTCGTTATTGTCGGAGTCGTCAAGGGAAATGCCATTGTGAGAGCTGTCGTTGATTTTGTTTGTTAGGAAAAGATTATTGTTTGAAGAGTAAAGATAAATCCCATAATCATGGTTTTTTTCGAAGAGATTATTTTCAAGATTGTTTCTATCGGAATATAGGTAGGAGATGCCGATTTCGTTGTTTTCAAATCTGTTTCTTCGCATGATGTTGTTGTCTGAATTATCTAGATAAGTGCCGTACCCGTTGCTTCCGATGAAGTTATTTTTTAGAGTGTTTTTGTTCGGCGAGGTGAGGCGGATTCCTTCGACATCGTTTTTTTGAATGAGGTTGTTTTCTATCAAGTTGTTTGAGGAAGATATTTTGATTCCGGTCTCTCCTCCGGTGATTGTGAATCCGGCTAGTGTTGTATTGTCTTTTTTTAGTTCGAGTCCTGTTTTGGTTTTGTTTTCGGTATCGATTAGGGTTTTGTAGGGTCCTTGTTTGGAGATTATTTTCAAGTTTTCAACATTTGGAGTTATGGGGAAGTGTTCTAGGGAGTTGTTGTAGATCCCGGGTAGGACTTTGATGGTGTTGTTTTCGGTGGGGTCGGCTTGGTTTGTCGCGTTTTCTATGCTTGCGAAAGCGTTTTTGCCGTATGTTAGTTTTGGCGGTATGTTGGATTTGTTTGTCCAATCGTTGTCGACGTATAGGGTGTTTTCTTCAAAAGTTCCGGTTATGACTAGCGGATAATGGTCATAATTGGTTCCGCCTTTGATGGGTCGGGAGTTATCCACAATTCCGTCCTTGTTTGAATCTGGATGTTCTGGGGGTTGCCAGTCGGACCAATAATTTCCTTCTCCTATCGTTGTGTTCTCCCACGTGTTGATGCCATAATCGATCGCATTGTTTTCAAGGTTGGACCAGATGAAATTATGGTGCAAAATATTGTTATCTGAAGGCGAGTTTATTTTGATGCCTGTTCTGTTTTTCTCGACCGTGTTTTTTATTATGAGATTGTTGTACGAAGTGCTTTGAAGTTGAAAACCGGAACCAGCATTATACTTCGCTACATTATTCTCCAAAGTGTTGCTTCTAAAGTTTTCAAGGTAAAAACCTTCACCGTTATTATTCTCGGCTTCGTTGTTCTTCAAAGAATTGTTGGTGGATGCATGTAGATAAAAACCGTCTACGTTGTTTCTGGATAGATTGTTCTCCAGTGTGTTGTTTTTTGAGTGAGGGTAGATGTAGAATCCTTTTCCAGAGTTTCGAACGGTAAATCCGGATAGTGTTATGTCGTCCCCTTTCAAAACGAAACCGTTCTTGAGAATATTATCAACATTCACAAAGGTTTCGCTACGCCCGTCCATAGAAACTAAATTCAGATTTTCTTCATCAATCACGATAGGAAAGTCCTCAAAAGTATTATCATAAACCCCCTCCAAGACCTTGACAGTATTATTCTCTGGGGAAGTGTTATTCAACGCGTTTTCGATACTAGCGAAAGCGTTTTCTCTATAAGACAGTTCTAACGGCACTTCAGAACTATCCTTCCACTCCGTATCCACGTACAACACATTGTCTCGGAAAGAACTCGTACCTATCGCATAAAGATCACCAGTCCCTGAACCTGTGTAAATAGTTCCGTCTTCACCTATAGCGGCGTTTTCCCCTCCTTTTTTGAAGACCCACTTGAGCGTTCCGTCAGGGTTGAAAGCAAGTAGATTATCTCCCGTCCCAGCATATATCGTTCCTTCCGAATCTATAGCGGGCGATGTGCTTATGTTAGTGTTCGCATTGTATGACCATTTTAAGGACCCGTCCGGGTTA
The DNA here is from genome assembly GCA_964434275.1 of Hadarchaeota archaeon (SeqCode). Classification (GTDB taxonomy): domain Archaea; phylum Hadarchaeota; class Hadarchaeia; order Hadarchaeales; family JAGGTB01; genus CAYLJV01. Next base: position 4,898 of record CAYSUV010000089.1, read on the forward strand.
AGCGCATAAAAATTCTCATCCTGCCAAGAAGAACCGAAATAAATCGTCCCGTTCTCCCCGATAGCTGGTGATGACCAGACATCCCCTAAAGTTGTGTAAGTCCATTTCAAAGCTCCCTCCGGGCTAATGGCGTAAATGTTATCATCAGCAGAACCTATGTAAATCGTCCCGTTCTCACCAACTGCAGGAGACGAATTAATAAAATCTCCCGTGTTAAAAGCCCAGTTTAGAGTTCCATCCGAATTGATTGAGAAAAGATTGTCTCCACCACCCACATAAATATGATTGTTTTCACCTATAGCGGGAGAAGATAAGTAAGCTGATCCGATGTTGTAAGACCATTTTAACGAACCATCAAGATTGATAGCGTAAAGATTATCGGTAGCTACATAAATCGTCCCGTTCTCCCCGATTGTTGGAGAAGACCTGACATAATCCCCAGTGTTAAAAACCCATTTCAAAGACCCATCAGAGTTGATAGCGTAAAGATTCTCATTATTCGAACCCACATAAATCGTCTCATTCTCACCGATAGCTACAGACGACCCAACAATAGCACCCGTATTAAAAGTCCACTCTAAAGTCCCGTCCGGATTGACAGCATAAATATTATGATCATAAGAACCGAAATAAATCGTCCCGTTCTCCCCGATAGCAGGAGTAACAAATATGGGTCCACCGGTGCTGAAAGACCATTTAACCTTATTCTCCTCAGGACCATCGAAAAAACATTTCCCAGTATTCCGAGTATCGTAACCAAACTTCGGCCATTGTGCTTTTTTTGAGGGTTGTGCGTTTGTTTGGGTGGGTATTTGGGTTAGGATTATTAGGAAGGTTAGGAGGGTGATTGTTGTCAGGGTCCGTTTTTTCAGGAGTTTACACCTCGGGGTTGTTGAGGGTTATGAAGTCAAGCTTCTAAAAACTTGTCTTGGGTTTTTTGTAATGAGTTTGGTGTGTTGTTTTTG
>CAYSUV010000090.1:0-5850 GCA_964434275.1 Hadarchaeota archaeon (SeqCode)
GCTTTGTGTGGGCTTGGAAACACCGCAGATAAACCCATACTAACGACTCTCGAATACGTCAGAAATGAGTATAACGCAAATGTTGAAGAGGGAGAATGTGATGCGGGAGTTTGCTCAATGTTGATGACTTCTCCAGGTCAGAATAGATGTCCTGCGGGTACTGATGTGCCGGGTTATAGACAGTTGGTGAAAGAAGATAGATATATCGATGCTTATAATCTTTCAAGAGAGGTAAATCCATTTACCGCAGTACTATCCAGAATATGTCCCCATCCCTGCGAGACCAGATGCGAACGAGGAGATTTAGACGAACCGGTCGCCATCAGAGAAATCAAGAGATTCATATCAGACTATAGGCTCGAGAACGAAGATGAGTACGAAGAAAGTCACAAAATTTCTACTTTACCCGAAAGAGAAGAAAAAATTGCAATAATTGGAAGTGGTGCAAATGGACTTTCAGCAGCCTATTTCTTGAAAAGACTCGGTTATGATATTACTGTTTTTGAGAGTTCTGATGAATTAGGAGGATTATTGAACCGTTATAAAAAAGATTCCGAAATTATTGAAAAGGAGATTCATGATATTTTAGAACTTGGAGTCAACACAGAACTTAATACATCAATTGAAAAAAATATCACCATCAAAAAACTGGTAAAAGAGTTCGATGCAATCTTCCTTGATGCTGAAGCTAATATAAATAGACCTCTCGGGGTATCTAGTCAAGTTCCTGAAGGGGTCTTGAAGAAAAAAGACTCTTGTCGACAAACTTCTATTGAGAAAATATTTGTTAATAGAGAAATCAATCCGGACGCAGAATTTGTGGTTAAGGCTGTTGGAGACGGTAGAAATATGGCAGGCAAAATAGACAAATTTTTATCGGGTGAAAATAGGCTTGATGAATTACATAGCCTGATTGATTATGATTATAGCTCCGAACTACCAGAAATCAAAGAAGACACACCAAGAGAAAAAATAGAGGGCTTAGATAAGGAAGCTGCTTTCAACGAAGCTTCAAGATGTCTAAGGTGTGATTTGGGGTGAAAAGATGGAGAAAGTTACTGTGGAAATAGATGGTCAAGAGGTCGACATCGAAGAAAACAAAACAGTTTTAGATGCAGCTAAAAAAGCTGGAATATACATTCCAACTCTTTGCTATAATGAATTATGGGACGAAAGACCTGAAACTTGTCGAATGTGCGTAGTGGAAATTACAGGAGGGGGCCCTCCGGAGATAGTTACTAGCTGCACTGCACCTGTAAAAGATGGGCTTAAAATCAGGACTAACTCTCCTAAAGTTTATGAATCCAGAAGAAATACTTTGAAACTCTTATTAACTCAACATACTCAGGACTGTAGGAATTGTCCTGAAAGCGGTAGTTGTCATCTTTCAGAACTATCAAAAAGCTATGATATCTCCTATCTCCCAGTTTGCGCTGACTGCTCACTCCAAGGAGATAACTGTCTCCTCAAAAATGGAAAGCTTTGTCTAGGTCCCATTTCCTACTCAGGATGTACAATCGTCTGTCCTGAAGAAGGCTTTAGATGCGTAGCATGTAGAGGTTTGAACCTTAATGAAGATATCATTAACTTTGCTTCGGAGGCTTATGCAGAAAATGGTTTCTCGCTGGATGAGGTAATTGACGAGGTAAAAGTTGTGTTTTCTGAAGAGATTACAGAACTCAAAAAGATAAGAGCAAAGATTGAGGGTGGCTAAAACACAGGTGAAAAAATGAGTATAGATGAAAAAATTGATGAATTAGTTTCCTCTACGGAAGTTACGAAATGTATTGAATGTGGCGAGTGCACTTCAAGCTGTCCTGTAGCCTCAATCAGAGAAGACTTCTCACCACGAAAAATGATAGCAGAAGCACTAGTCAAAACTGACGAAGAAAGAAAGGAATTGATAGAGGGAGAGGATTTATGGGCCTGTACCACTTGTGGAATTTGTAATTTGGTGTGTCCGTATGGAGTTGATTTGATAGGGTTTGTCTCTGGGTTAAGAGAAATCTCGACAGAAAGGGGTTGTAGTCCATCTGTTGCTCCCTGTTTAGGGTTATTTTCCACCCAACGGATGCAATCTGGAGATACTGGAAATGCACCGAAATTGGACTGGCCAACGGAGGATATTGAAGTAAAAGAGGAGGGGGATGTGTACTATTTTTCCGGATGTTATTCTTTTTTTGATCTGGCCTATAAGGATCGTGAAAATCTGGATTTGGCTGAGGTCCCTAGAAGCGCAGTAAAACTTCTAAATTCAGTAGATGTTGTCCCAGCTGTCAGTCAAAAGGAAAAATGCTGTGGTCATGATTTACTTTGGACTGGTGAAAAAGAAAAGGCGAAAAAATTAGCCGAGTCCAATATTGAAACTATTAGAGAAACGGGTGCTGAAACAGTGGTCTTTTCATGTCCGGAAGGTTTGAGAACTTTCAAGGAGGATTATGGAGACCTTCTAAATGACGATCTAGAAATAGATTTTGTCCATATCTCAGAATTCTTACAAGACAAAGATATTCCATTGAGAGGTGACTGGGAGGAAGAGAAACTGACCTATCACGATCCATGTAGACTGAAGCATTTGGAAATTTTTGAAGAGCCCAGAGAACTCCTGAATAAGGTGCCAAGTGTAACCGTAACAGAGATGGAAAGAAATAAGGAAAAATCACCTTGTTGTGGAGTAAGCGCAATGGCCAAATGTGGACCTATCGCACGTGAGATGGAAAAAGAGAAGTTAGAAGAGGCGAAAGACACAGGTGCTTCAACTCTAGTGGTTCCCTGCGGCAAATGCTGGATACATTTAGATTGTGCGATGTCAGTTGATCCTCAGTTGAGCGAGGACCTAAATTTGGAAGAATTCACTAACTTCCTTGCTAATCATCTAATGCCGACTTAAACTTGGAAAATTTTCTCCCCAAAAAATCTTCAAATTCCTAACCCGATATCATATAGATATGACATCAAAAAAAGTAAATACTTAAATAATATGACTTATTAATAACCATATGAAACCATGAAAAAAGAACAAGAAGAAGCCCTCAAAGTAAGGACTAGAAGAAGGGTTCTGGAAGAACTTATCAAAAAAGGAAACTCCACAGCTTACGGCTTAGCAAAAAGACTGGACACATCCGATTCTGCTGTCGGAAAACATCTAGATAAATTAAAAGAAATTGGTCTAGTAGAACCACCATATACAGACACTTCCGTGGGAAGACTCAAAAAGATATATTCCCCTTCAAAAGAGGCTGAAAAAGTGCTACTAGAATTTTTAGAGGGGGAAATAAGCTCACTACCGGACGAAATTAGGGAAAAAATTAACAAGTGATGAGTAACTACGACATTAGGGGAGCTTAATGGGCGAATTACTCTGGGAACCTTCTGAAGAAATAGTTAATAACTCTAATATAACTGAATTTATCGATTTTGTAGAGGATAAGCATTCAATTGAAGTTGACGATTATTTCGATCTTTACGACTGGTCTATCGAAAATATTCCTGATTTTTGGGAAGCTATGTGGGAATATGGAGAAGTGATAACGTCCGAAGATTACGAAGAGGTAGTGGACAGTCTTGAAAATTTCCCGGGAGCAAGATGGTTTAATGGCGCAAAGCTAAACTTCGCAGAAAATCTCTTAAAATACAAAGATGATCAGACAGCACTCATTTTCAAAGGTGAAACCCAAAAATACGAAAAACTTACCTATTCCGAACTATACGAACAAGTAGCCAGTCTGGCTAAACCTCTACGAGATATAGGGGTTGAACAAGGTGATAGAGTTTGTGGCTATTTACCAAATATGTTGGAAACTACTATAGCAATGCTTGCCGGCACCAGTATCGGAGCTACATGGGCATCCACAGGAACTGAATTAGGCGAAGATGCCGTATTAGACCGGTTAGGAAGTATCGAACCTAAAGTACTTTTCACTACGGATGGATACTACTATAAGGATAGGACTTTCGACGTTCTGCCTGCAGTGGAAAGAATTGTAGAAAATATTTCTTCTCTAGAAAAAGTTGTAGTAACTCCTTACGTGAACGAAACCCCTGACATAGATGGCATACCTAAAACCGTTGGATATGATGAATTCCTTTCAAACGAGTCAGAGTTAGACTTTGAACAGGTCCCTGCAAACCATCCTTTGTATATAATGTTCAGCTCAGGAACAACCGGTCCGCCAAAATGTATGGTCCAAAGTGTTGGAGGGGTATTGGTTAATCATTTGAAAGAGTTGATGCTCCATACCGATTTGAAGCGAGAAGACACTATAATGTATATTACAACACCGAGCTGGATGATGTGGAACTGGTTGGTAAGTTCTCTGGCTGTGGGAGCAACCACGGTGCTATACACTGGTAATCCTAATTATCCGGATATGGGAACGATGTGGAAACTAATTGAAGATGAAAAAATTTCGATATTTGGTTGTAGTGCAAGCTATATCAATGCATTAAGAAATAACGGCATTAAACCTGGGGAAAATTATGACCTATCTTCTTTAAGACAGATCTCCCAAACTGGTTCTCCACTCTCCCCCACCGGATTCAAATATGTTTACAATGAGATTAAAGAGGATTTACACTTCAACTCGATTTCCGGTGGCACCGACATAAATGGTTGTTTCTGTGCCGGGAGTCCTACACTCCCTGTTCATGCAGGCGAACTACAAGCGAGAGCATTAGCAATGAAAGTAAAGGCCTACGATGGGAGAGGAGATCCTATTAAAGATGAAAAGGGTGAATTAGTTTGTGAAGCTCCTTCCCCTTCTATGCCTCTCTATTTTTGGGAAGATCCAGGTGATGAGAGATACAAATCAGCCTATTTCGATTATTACCCTGATAAGAATGTGTGGAGACACGGAGATTATATTATTATAGATAGTGAAACTGGTGGAGTTAGTTTTCACGGCAGGTCGGATGCCACACTAATGCCTGGTGGTGTACGGATAGGTACTGCTGAAATCTATTCGGTTGTGGAAGACATGGAAAATATTGAGGATAGCATAGCGGTTGGTCAAGAATGGAACGAGGATCAACGTGTTCTTTTGTTTATAGTGCTCTCCGAAGACCAGGAGTTAACGGAGGATTTAAAAAGTAAGATGCGAGCCGAATTACGTGAAAAAGCTTCACCTCGACACGCCCCTGCTAAAATCTTCGAAGTTCCGGATATACCTTACACATTCAGTGGAAAGAAGGTAGAGATACCGGCAGCAGATATAATAAACGGCAAAGACCCTGAAATCAGTGAAGATGCTTTAGAAAATCCTGAAGCTCTAAAACATTTCGAAGAAATAGCAAAGAACCTACAATAAAAAATAGTTTTTTATCTAGTAATAATCTAAAAAAGGCTAGATTTGAGAATTTCTTAGAGCTTCACCAATATCTTTTACAATTTCCTTAACAGGTTTAACTTCATCAACCAAACCAACGGACTGCCCGGCCATTATTATTCCTCGTTCCGTGTCTCCTTTCATCATTCCTCTTTTTTGCCTTTCGAATCTCTCCATAAATTCTATCTCAGGAGGTCCGTCTTCTTCTACTAGTTCAGACACGTAATCGTTCAAAAGAACATTTGAACCCATTCTGCCATGTCTGAGGGTTATTACCTCCGCTTCATTTTTCCCAATTAGAAACTCTTTTACTTTTTTAGGAATTTCACATTCATTCGTAGCGAGAAATCTAGTACCCATCTGAACTCCCTCTGCTCCAAGCTCAAGAGCCGCTTTCGCTGTCCTTTCATCAGCAACCCCTCCGGCAGCTATTATCGGAACACTTTCTAGCTTCTTTACAGCGTTTGGTATTAGAGAAAATGTGGAGGTTCCACCCGGAGTTATATCCCCTCCCGACTCTGATCCC
>CAYSUV010000091.1:0-5847 GCA_964434275.1 Hadarchaeota archaeon (SeqCode)
TCTTAAATCGACTGTCTATTGAGGATAATTTGAGGGATATTATTGAAGATTTCGATATCTGAAACAGATAGGGAAAAGGAATTATTATCGAGAGAAGAGGACGAGGAGATAATGCCATATTTTGAGGATTATGATGATAGAAGAATGTGGATGAGTTACTGGCACCAGATAAATGAGGTCTTCAAGACTGGTGGAGAAAGTGTGCTTGTTGTCGGTGTAGGGAATAAAACAGTTCCAAACTATTTAAAAACAATTTCCAATTATTCCCCTCATAAAAATCTTGAAGTAACCACTGCTGATATAGATGAAAATCTTGATCCGGATCATGTTTGTGATATAGTCGAATTATCAGAGTATTTTGGGAAAGAAGATTATGACGCGATTTTATGCGCAGAGGTTTTAGAACACCTTCCTTTTAAGAAATTCGAGAATTCTTTACAAGAACTTTATGAGGTAACGAGAGAGTGGGTAATAATCTCTCTTCCTTACGCAAGCCAAAATTTTAGGCTTTCATTAGAATTTCCTAGTGGGAATAGAAAGGACTTTACATTAAAAATCCCCGAAAATGATGAACACGAATACGATGGATGGCATCAGTGGGAGGTTGGGAAAAAGGGTTATTCAAAAGAAAAAGTGATCAATAGAATTACTAAAAAGTTCGAAATCGCTAGGAGTTTTATCCCTCCAGAAAATTTGTATCATCTATTTTTCGTGTTAAGAAAGAAGAAATAGTCTAGAATAGGTTATAAGTCTTATTTTAGTCCTCTTTTTCATCTTCGAGGTTTTTAACTGTCGATTTTGGAAATTCGATGTAAAAAGTGCTTCCCTTTCCTTTTTCACTTTCAACCCAAATTTCTCCATCGTGAGACTCCACGATTTTCTTTGTGATGGATAGTCCAACGCCAGTTCCTTCTTCTTCAACTCTATTTTCTCTCTGGAAGACTTCAAATATCTTTTCTTGTTGATCTTCGGCAATACCGATTCCATTATCCTCCACCCATACTAACCAGCTTCCATCCTTATCCTTTCCATCTATTCTAATTTGCGGATTTTCTTGATCCCCCATGTATTTACAAGCATTTGAAATGAAGTTAGAAAATATTTGATATACTCGTTTTCTCTCGAAATAGAACGATGGTAAATTATTACCGATTTTTACTTCGATTTCCTTTTCTTCAAGCTCAGTAGAAAGATCGTCTGCTACTTCTTGAGCAACTTCTTCTAAATCGACATCTTCTTTCGGTGGTTCTTTTCGCCCTACTCGAGATAGTTGGAGTAAATCGTCTATGAAGTTATCTATTTTATCTACATTCGCACGTATTCTTTCTAGGTAGTGTTTCCCTTCTTCACCAAGTTCTTCGCCGTATTCTTCCGAGAGTATATCGGCGAATCCTTCAAGTGAGATGAGTGGAGTTCGTAAATCGTGGGAGACTGTGTAGACAAATGATTCTAGTTCTTTGGTCTTTTTTTCTAACTCTTCTTTCCAGTGTTTTCTCATATATTCTTTAATATTTTCTTTTAGTTCTTGGAGAATGTCGTTTATCCGAGCAGAAGGTACTAAAGTTTCTGTTACAGGTAGGAAAACCAGTTTTTCAAGCGCAGTTCCGGCTTTACCTTTTAGCTCTCCCTCTGCTTTCATGAATATTCTAGTTTCATTTTCCTCTCTTTCTTCGCATTGAAGAAACGTTTCTATTTTGTAAATTTTTCCTTCAGTTATTGTGCGCGTGTGTTTTTTCCCCTCGTTCACTTCAATAGTCTTAGCTTCTCCTGTTGTTATTTCGTCAGGTAGGTTGAGAAAAGGGAGAACATCACCTCTGACTATTAGATGATTCTCTTCTATCTTCTCGATAATTTCTACTCTAGGTATTATTGAGGTGATGTTTTCTAGGTTTTTCACCCAGTCCCAAACTTCGTCTAAAGGGACATCAATAATTGCTTCGGCTTCTTCCTTAAGCATGTTATCAAATCTTTGTAATAGATTGACGGAAAGACATAAAGTTATTCCGAATTTCCCCTCTGATAATTCATTGTAACCCTATTGGAAAAATATTATTGTTTATAGGGGTCAAAGGAAAAAGGTGAATATACTCCCCTCACGTAACTTTTTAAAATTTGATAACTTACGGGTGTGTGTGACAGATATGAGTGTCAGGGAACTGCTAGTTTTGTTTTGCATGGCGTTTATTTTGGTTAGTGCCATCCAGACCCCTTCTGTTATGGGTGAGCAAAACACAAACTATGGTTCTAGCAAACAAATAAATTTAGAAATAAAACCTGACGGCAGTTATCGCTTTACATCTACTCTTTATTTAGGAAAAGAGGATATTTCAAGTATTTTTTTGATGATGAGAGATGAAAATACAAGCGTTACTATCTCTTCTCCTTCTAAAAATAAAATTAGGGGTGATGCTACTGTTGAAATTAGATTTACTACTATGGGGTTGAGTATAATAAATGAAGGAATTAAAAGCAAAATTCCGGGGAAAACTAGTGATGTCATACCGAAAGATTATAGAGATGCAATAGGTTTAATCCCAGGAATTAGTTTAGATAAGATAGATGAGAATCCTATTATACTTCTTTACTTGTTGGAAGTCGCTAAAAATTTTGGAAAAGAACCTACCGATATAATCAATAATGAAATATTGAAGAAGCAGGAGAATAAGTCGCTAGAGGAATTGTTTGGTTCGTTTAACTTGGGGTCTGCTTTATCTTTTGGCGGATTCAAATCATTTTTGTCTAATGTTAAAATTGAAAATATTCGACTGACTGAGTATAAGTGGGAGGGAACGCCGCTAAAACCTCCGAATTTAAGGATAGGTTTTTCTGCCACAATGTCGGAAAATGGAGGGTCTATAGAGAAGTATAGAAAGAATTTACCTGTCAGCATGGATATTTCCTATTTAATTACTCAGCAGGGGGAACCAAGGATAGACCTTACCGTAGATTCTGATGCGAAGCTCCCAGGTTATAAGGAAAGAGGGACTTGGTCGATTCAAATTCCTTCCATTGCGGAAAAAGTGTTGGATAAAACGGGTGTATTGGATAATGGTGATAATACCACTTTCAGATTAAAAGTTCCTGAGGGAACAGAGCTAGAAAAACTTCCTGAGAATTACCAGCAAACCGATAATACAACTTATGTTTGGGAGGGTAGTAGTGGAAATAAAGCCCTTCGGTCAGTAGTAAAAGAAAATGCTGTGAGTGTTCAGATGGAAGAGAAACCCATCCAAAGTTCTCCTTTGTTTTGGGTTGGAATTATGGTGATAATAGCAATCATAGCCATATTGAGTGTGAAAAAGCTAGGAATAATTTAATGATTTTTCAAATAATGCTAGAAAGAAATTTTGCCTGATTGGATTATTAATTTTTTAGTGAATGGTTAATAACGGATTTTGAATTCGGAGAATTCGTTTTGATACTCTTTCCAGTTAACTTCTACATCTTTCACGTTTGCTGCTCTCGATCCTTCGTAGCAAAATTTTATCATTTCCTTGATCTTTTCTTCTTCCCCTTCAAATACTGCTTCTACTCTACCGTCACGTAAGTTTTTCACCCAGCCGGTTACCCCTCTTTTTTGAGCTTCTTTTCTTGTCGTAGCCCTGAAGAAAACGCCTTGAACTCTTCCACTGACGTAAACGTGCGCCCTCTTTTTCATCGTTATCATTATAAAGTTTTTAATCTCCAATTTAATTTTTATCCGTTTTTGTCTCAGAAAGAGAATGATAGGTATTTGAAATAGGACGTAAAATTTCAGAAAGAGTAATTATTAAAGATTAGTTATTACTGAAAGTTTGGTACTAGGTGTTAATTTTGGTTGGTACAGGAATTCATAAAAAAGGGGATACAAGCTTCTCAGAACTTCTAAAAGAATTTAAGAAGGATTTAGACGAGGAAGTAGGTGCAATTGCTAGCTTCATTGGAATTGTCAGGAAGAAGGCTAAAGTTGGTAATTCGGTTGAAAAGTTGCATTATGAGAGCGCTGAGAATGTAGAAGAAGAGTTAAAAAATATTGAAACAGAAATCGAGGAAGATGTGCAAGGAATTTCTAAAATATGTATTCATCACATTATTGATGATCTTGAACCTGGTGATGATATTATTTATGTTTTAGTAGGGGGGAATCATCGGCAAGAAGTATTTGAAGTACTTCCTTCTATAATGGATAGAGTTAAAAATGAAGTCAGAATCTGGAAGAAAGAAATTACTGAAGATGAAGAGTACTGGATTCACGAATTAGAAGAATAATATCGCTATTTCATCCACCTGCGACTGGCGGGAATATAGCCACTGTATCTCCGTCTTCAAGTTCGGTTTCGACTCCCTCAAGCATCCCGATTCTTCTTCCGTTAACCATTACGTTCACGAACTCTTTTAATTCGACATTCTTTGGGTTTGAAAAAATTTCAGAGCTTAACTCACTGTATTCTTCTTTTATTTTCTGAAGCAAATCCTTTACAGAATCGGTTTTTATCGTGATTTTTTTCTGGCCTACTATCTCTCTGAAGTTTGCGAAAAATTTTACTTCTACGGACATTTTAATTCCTCCTGTTTCTCCTTCTCTGATTATTTTAATAATTATCGTTTTAAAATGAAATTGTTTAGGAATTAAAAACTATAGCTTAGGGAGGATAAGAATGAAAGAGAAGAGTTTGGCGGGGAAGTGGAAGTTCAAACTAGATTCCGAAAATGAGGGTAAGGAGAAAAGTTATGCAAGTCCTGATTTTGATGACTCGGATTGGGATGAGATAAAAGTCCCCTCATATTGGAACAAAGAAGGTTACGAGTATAATGGACCTGCTTGGTACAGAAAAGAATTTGAATGTTCACCCTCTGATTTTGTGTATTTAGTTTGCGAGGGTATTGACTATTACGCCGATATATGGGTAAATGGAGAGAAGGTTTTTTCTCACGAAGGTTGTTTCGACAATTTCTCGGCCGATATCGCAGAAAATATTGGTAAAGGGTCAAATACTCTTGCTATCAGGGTAAATGCTCCAAAAGAAGAACCAACCATAAACTTCGGTATTATCGGGGAGAAATTCCTACCTCAAAAAGAAATGTATCTTTCAAAAAGACAAGTCAAAGGTATATTTTCCGACTGGGATGGAAAACCTAAAGACCTCGTTCCAGGAGGAATATTCAAACCCATATATTTAGAGCTATACCGAAAAGGGGTTTTCAAAGAAGTTAAAACCGAAACAGAAATAGAATCCGATGATAAGGCCTATGTTAATTTAGATGTTGGGTTGGAGTTGGTTGGTGATGGTTTAAGAATTCGAGGTGTTTTGCAGGGTAAGAATTTTGACTCGGAAAAAATTAGGTTTGAGCGTGATGCGGAAGGGTTTTTCAGTCGGACGATTGAGGTGGATACTCCTAGGTTTTGGTGGATAGGTGAGTATGGTGATCCTAATCTTTATGAGTTAAGGTTGGAGCTTTTGGATGAGGAGGGGGAGGTGTTGGATGAGGTTGTGCAAAATGTTGGGATTCGTGAGTTGGAGGTTAGGGTTAACCCGACGTTTAGGGAACAGGTTCACGATTTGCTTCAATATGTGAATCCTCCTGTTCCTGTTCCTGGTATCCCATGGGATAAGCCAGATCCGGGTTTTTGGACTGTTAAATTGAATGGTGAAAATGTTTACCTTCGAGGGTCTAATTATATCTCCAGTATTTTTCTTGGGGATGTAGGGGAAGAGGATTATCGAAATGATGTGGAGTTGATGAGAAATGCGAATCTGAACTGTATAAGGATTCATGCGCATGAGGAAAATGAAGAATTTTATGAGGTTTGTGATGAGAAAGGGATACTTGTTATACAGGACTTTCCTTTACAGTGGGGTTATGAAG
>CAYSUV010000092.1:0-5762 GCA_964434275.1 Hadarchaeota archaeon (SeqCode)
AGAAGAACTTCGTTCAATCCTTCTAAGAATGGGGTTTGAAGAAATTAGAGGACCTATGGTCGAATCAGAATTTTGGAATTTTGATGCACTCTTTCAGGCACAGAATCACCCTGCCAGAGAAATTCACGATACTCTTTCACTCTCTAAGCCGGACCGCGCAAACATCCCAGATAAAGAACTTCTTGAGAAGGTCAAAAAGGCTCACGAGGGAGGAGTTGTGGGTTCAGAAGGTTGGGGTTATGAGTTCGATAAAGAAATAAGTCACAGACCGATATTAAGATCACAGACTACAGCTGATACTGTTAGATATTTAGCTCAGCAGCCTGAACCTCCCGTGAAGGTTTTCTGTATAGATAAAGTCTTTAGGCGGGAACGAATTGATTATCAACATTTGGCGGAATTTCCGCAGGCTGAAGGTATTGTGATGGCGGAGGACCTTAACTTTAGAAATATGCTCGGTTATCTGAAGCAAATACTCATTGAGATTGGAGTTCCGAAAATAAGGTTTAGACCCGGTTATTTCCCTTATACTGAACCGTCAGCAGAAGCGGACGGTTATTTCCCAGAGAGGGATGAATGGATTGAGCTTTTAGGTGCAGGAATGTTTAGACCAGAACTTTTGGAACCTTTGGGAATTGAATATCCGGTTTTGGCATGGGGAATAGGTTTCAGCAGGATAGCAATGATCAGAATGGGTATAGAAGACATGAGAGATCTCCATAATAATGATTTAGAATGGTTAAGAAACAGTTCGATGGGATAAAATGCCTACTATAGAAGTAAAACTCTCAGACCTCAACAGGCTAATCGGGGAAAGGTACTCTCTTTCCAAGCTTCGAAAACCACTCCGAAACTTGGGAATAGAAGTCGAAGGAATGACACGTGAAGGCAACGTAAAACTTGAAGTTCATCATAACAGGCCGGACTTGTTAGGCGTAGAGGGTGTAGCAAGGGTACTGAAAGGGTATCTTGGAAAAGAGACAGGAAGTCCGAAATATGAAGTTAAAGAGCCGAAGCTTGACTGTGAAGTTGACTCGAGTCTGGATGGAATCAGACCGGTCGCTGTAATGGGACAAATAGAGGGGGCTGAATTCGACGACATTTCTTTGAAGGCTTTGATGGATTTGCAGGAAAAGCTCCACAAAGTTTTGGGTCGTGATAGGGAAAAAATTTCTATTGGAGCTTATAATATTGATGGGATTGAACCTCCTATTCAGTATACCACGACTTCTCCCGACAGTGAGGGATTTGTTCCTTTAGAGTTTGATGAGAAGCTTTCGCCGCAAGAAATTCTTGAAAAACATCCGAAAGGAAAGAAATATGCTCATCTTATTGAAGATTATGATAGATATCCATTATTAGTAGGTTCGGACGGCAAAGTCCTTTCTATGCCCCCCATTATCAATAGCGAAGCTTGTCGTCTAACGAAAAATGTTACGAATATTGGCTTAGATGTTACCGGGATAGATCAAGAAGTAGCTGAACAAGCTTTGGAAATTATGATGTCTGCTGCTGCGGAAAGAGGGTTTGAAATAAGAGCGGTTAGGGTGAAACGTCCGTCTTCTGAAATTGTCACACCAAAACTAGAAAATAGAAAGAGAAGTTTCGACCTTGAAAATGCAAATAAGAAACTCGGACTAGACCTCAACTCTGAAGAAACTTCTAAAATAATGAGAAAGATGCGCTACGATATAATCGAACAAGAAAATAACGAGATTGAGGTTGAAATCCCTTTCTACCGTTACGATATTATGCACGAAACTGACTTATTTGAGGATTTAGCGATAGGTTACGGTTACGATTTACTAGAACCAGAACTCCCGTCAATTGAAGTTACTGGAAAACCTCACGAAATAGAAAAAACAAGCCAGATTGCGAGAAAAACGCTTACCGGACTCGGTTTTATGGAAGTTATGCCTTATATCCTCACTAGTCCGGAATCGAATTTTCAACAGATGAATATCGAGGGGGAAGCGGTTAGAGTAAAAAATCCGATATCGAAAGAATACTCTATCCTCCGAACTTGGCTGTTACCCGGTATAATGGAGGCTCTAAGAGAGAACAGGCTACACGAACTTCCTCAAAAAATATTTGAGGTGGGTGATGTGGTGATATTGGATGAAGATTCTGAAACAGGCGCTAGGGACGTTAGAAGAGTTGCTGCGGCAGCTATCGGCGAGGAAATGGATTATACTTACGCGCGTTCTGTTGTGGGGGCTGTTTTGAGAGAATTCCGATTAGAATGGGAAATAGATTCCTTTACACATCCTTCGTTTTTAGAAAAAAGAGCGGCGAAGATTGTTGCAGATGGAGAGAGGAAAGGCTTCGTTGGAGAAGTTCATCCAGAAGTAATTACAAATTTTGAATTAGAACATCCGGTAGTTGCTTTTGAGCTAGATCTACCCCAGTAGGTTTTTCATTTGAATGAGTTCGAATTGTTAGCCGAATGGATTTCAAAAAATTATCCAAAAGCCGAAAAAATAGTAGAAGTCGGCGTCGGTAGAACAAGTCGAACTATAGAAAAACTAAACGAATTATTACCTGAAACATATTTCGTTGCTACTGATAATAGAAAAGTATCTGTTCCAAACGAGATAAATTTTAAACTCGATGACATAACTGAACCAGAGATGTCTATTTATGACAATACCGATCTGGTCTACTCATTAAGATCACCCCCGGAGTTATATAATTCAATATTTGAACTAGCTGAGAAAATTAATGCTGATGCTTTAGTGAAACCAATAAGTTCAGAAGAATCACCCCTGAAAGGAAATTTAATAAACTATTCTGGCGTGTTTTTTTATCTCCTGAAAACTTCAGGAAAAAGCTAGGTATCAACATATTTTAGAAACTGAAACAAGTTAATAAAAAGACAGATTTTGAGGAAAAAAATGAATATCTTGAGCAAAAGCTTTGGAGAAAAATGGCAAAATTATGTCTGGCAAAGCGCAGGGGCCGGATTATCGATTATAATTTTACTGATAGTGTTTACAGATGTTATAGGATTAGTTTTGGTGGCTGCTGCCGGGTCGACAGCATTTACTGTATTTGCACTCCCTCATAATAGAACAGCGAAAACGAGGAATATAGTAGGAGGGCATGTACTATGTGTGGTTGTAGGTCTCCTATCTTCGTATTTTGCCCCGGTTTGGCTTGCGGGTGGTTTGGCAGTGAGTTTTGGTTCTTTTTTGATGGTTTTGTTTGATGCGGAGCATCCTCCTGCTGCTGGTTCTGCTTTAGGGTTAGCGGCTTCGCCGACATTTGCTGAAGCTGCTTTTATTCTTGCTACTGCGTTAGTGTTTTCTTTGATTAGGATTATTTTAGAGCCTTGGCTGAAGGATTTGTACTGAATTTTAGAAAGAGTTTATGGTCTTCCTTTTTGCATTTGATCAAGGCATTCTTTTTGGATATCGTAGAATTCTTTAGCTTCTTTCATGATTTTATTTTCTAATCTTGTTGCTTTTCTGGGGTCTCGTTGGGGTTTGATTTTTCTAACTGTTCGTCCGAGGAAGTCTTTTACTTTTCTTTTTGATAGATAATTTTTTCTAGTAAGTTTTTTGATTTTGTTTTCCACGAGATGACTAGGTGCATCGACTTTTTTTATCAATTGTTTTCGGGAGATGGGATAGAGATAAGCGCCAATGTTTGTTTTGTTTTTTAGTTCGTTGAATATTTTTTTACCTGGAAAATCTTCTCTCCCTACTTCGTAAAATCTACTATATCTACGGATTCCTTTTTCCCTCATCTTTCTTTTCAGGTTTTGAGGAGTTTCTTTTACGTTGGCGTATCCGTGAACCTCAAGTCTCAGAAGAGCATCTCGTATTTTTTCTTTTTCTACAATTTTTCCATAATTTTCTTGTATGAAACGATAAAGCTGATACTCAAAACCACCTCCAGGGTTTCTGAACCAGAGGAAGAAAGCTGAATAACCTTCCAAGGAGTTCGGGCTGATCTCAAAAGGGATTAGTTCTTCTAGTTTTTCTTGTGAAGTCTTCTCAATCTCGTCTTTGCTTTCCTTTGCCACGTCTATAGGCTCTTCGATTATTTCTGTCAAAGAATTTCTCAATTTGTCAAGTTCAGAAATGGATGATAATTTAAACTCCTTCTTGTGGCATATATCGACGGATTTTCGGTCAGTGATTTTCTTTTTAACACCGTGAATTCCCCAACCATCGGTTTTGTTTTTCATAACTTCTCCAACCGCTTTTTCGACTTCTTCTAAGCTGCGTGTTGCTTCTTTTTTGCCAAACCGTTTTGCATAAGATCTAGAGCTAAACGGAAAACCTAATTCATAAATATCACTCCTCAGATTTTGCAAAAACTTTGAAAATTCGAACCAATAATCAAAATCAAACTGAAAGTCAATACCATTATCAAAAATAATCGTTAAAGTGCATAGCCAAACGACTTTAATATTTTTTATTCTAGTCTCTTTTCTCCAAAAATTATCAGAACGTATTGTCCCTTTTTTTCTATAAGTTTTTGTAACATGGAACAACTTGAAGTCTTTATCACGAAGTTTAACTACGATTTTTTCTAATAATTCCGGAAATTTTTTTTGAGAATCCCCACCCAGATGCTGTATTTGTTTCTTTATCGGAGACTTTATACGACTTATTTCGGTCGTTCTCGCACTCACGTAATCACCCTTCTCATTTTTAACTCTCTTGTATTCTTGATAAATTTGGCATAAAGAATAGTTTTTTTACAAAAAAATCTGAGAAGTTTATATACAATGAAGGAGTCTTCTCCGCAGAACTCAGGCTTGGCGTGAAAAAAGGATCGCCAGTCCACCTCTGTGGAGAACACCTGAGTTTTACCCACCAAAAACCGTGCCTTTGCGGTCCTTACAGGAGGCTCTGGCGCGACACCAATCTGATGACTGTGAGACAACCCAGGCGCGAAACAGGTGGGAAGGCCCTCGAGAAAGCCCGCCATGAGGGTTACTGGGTGGAGGACGTCTAAAGACAGACTATGAAGCTCGGAGTTAGTGGGTGGGGCTACATCGGGGGCCTATTTTTCACATTCTGTTTTTATACGTTCAACGGTTTTCCAAGTTTTACGAGTACATTCGGGGAGTTTCTCGTTCTTTTTTATCCATTTTTTGAGAAAACGAATTGTGTAATCGTCTCCGGGATAGCCTGAACCAGTTTCTCCATATTTTTCTTTCAACTGGTTTATCCGTTCGTCACGTCTAACTTTTGCGATGATTGAGGCTGCAGAAACAGGTAATCTGTTTTCGTCAGCCTTGTGTTCTACAATAAGTTTGATGTTTTTTTCTATTCTTTCTTTAAGATTTTTGGAAAATTCATTGGCGTTCGCACTAGCAGAATCAATAAAAGCTTTTTGAGGGCTGAGTTGGTTCAAGATTTTGGAGAATCCGATTTCTTCAATTTGGTTAAGGTTGATTCCATTGTTTCTGAAACGATCTATATCGCTCGCTTCAAATTCCACGATTTCCACTCTTTCGACTTTTTCCCTCAAGAATTTATCCAATTCTTTTCTACGTTTAGGTTTTATTTTCTTAGAATCTTTGACTCCTTCTTTATTCAACTCACTGTACAAGTCTGTTCTAAAAGTCACTCCGCAAATAATCATAGGGCCTAGAACGGGTCCTTTGGGCGAATCGAGTTTTTCGATTCTCTACCCGCCTCGTCTAGACCAGCTATTCTTTCTTTTTTCATTTTGCTATTGTTTTCACCCATGGTGGCTTTTTTTTCTTTATCGGTTTTTGTTAGAAATATCGCTGAATTTATATA
>CAYSUV010000093.1:0-5759 GCA_964434275.1 Hadarchaeota archaeon (SeqCode)
GGTTTGTTATTGGGAGGAAAACGTTTTTGGAGAATTTGACGATATTCTTTTTGCCTTTGAGGTTTTTTTGCTGTTTATTATTGTTTTTCATGAGAATTTCCTCTTTTTCTAGAATATTGAATATTTTGAAGTCTTGGTCTGGTTTTGACCTTTAATTATGAAGTTAAACTCTTGTGAGATAAATATTAGGAAATCGGGAGAAATTATCTTTAAAAGATTTTTATTGCGAAATTTTTAGAAGGAAAGTATTTCTATTATATTCGGATTTAGAGAGGATAAAATGAGTTCGGATAATAGACTGTTAATTCCTATTAAGAAGCTTGAGGAATCGAAAACTTCTTTTTCTGAAAATTTTTCCGTGGAGCAGAGAAAAACCTTGACTCTTTCTATGCTTGAGGATTTGGTGAATGTGGCTGAAAAAGTGGATTCGGTCGAAACTGCAGTTGTCACTCCTGACAGTAAAGTGAAGGAATTTGTTGAAGAAAGGGATACGGATGTTATTATGGAGCCGGATGTAGGGTTGATTAGAGCATTAAACATAGCGATTGGTGATTCGATTGATTCCGGGTTTGATTACGTTCTCATAATGCCTGGAGATGTCCCTTTGGTGAGGTCTGAGGATGTAGAAGAGATTCTAGATTCAGCCGCAGGGGAACAGTGTGTAGTGATCACCCCATCAAAAGAGAACGGTACGAACGCTCTGCTTTTACACCCCCCCGATGTTATAGATTTAAAGTTTGGCGGTGAAAGTTTTCCCGACCATGTTAAGGAGGCCCGTTCTAGGGGTGTTAAGTTTCGTGTTTATCGGTCTGAAAGGTTGGAGAGGGATATTGATGTTCCTTCTGATTTGATTAAGGTGGAGTCTTTGGGTAAAGGGACTAAGACTTACGAGTTTTTGGATTCTTTAAAGTCTTGAATTTTTTAGGAGAGCGAGATTTTTTTTCCTTTTACGTAGTTTTTTACTAGTTTTCCTGTCCAATTTTCTGGAAGGTTGTCTACGCCGGAGTTTAATTCTATTTTCTCTCCATTTTCAGTCTTGATTGGGCATTCTTTTGAAATTACTGCTTCTCCGTCGCTAGACATTGCTAAAAGTCGAGAGTCGTGAAGATCGGTTAGAGGGATTATCTCGAAGACTTGGCGAGCGAATAGAGAACGAGTTGAATTCCCCGAATGATTCCCGAGAGGGTCGATGATTACTTCTTCCCCGCCAGAAAGATTAGTTCTGGAAATTATAGCTTCTGCATGAAGGCCTATCTGGTTTTCTTTAAGAAGAGTTGTGTGTCCTCCGACTCGGGTAATGTATCTTTGTCGGGTGACGGCTACAGGATATTCAAATTCTTCCATTGCCATTAAGTATTTTTTTTCTATCGATATTAAAAATGCCGTTAGAAAAATCCTTTTCGAAAATGATAATCACATTTGGAAGAACATTTTGGGGATAGTGTGATTCAAGGGAAGTTATTTTCTTTTTGGTTTGCTTATAGTGCTAATAGTTTTGGTATGTGGTTTATTGAGAAGTATATTCCGAAGATGAGTAATGTTAAACCTGAAACTATTAAGAGTCCTTTATAAAACCCGCTTCCGATTATTTTTCTTCCTTTGTGTATAGAGTAAGAGATTGTGCTATACCAGCCTAGATCGGCTGAGAAGTGTCCTGCCATCCAGAATATTCCGCCGGTTAGTCCTGCTGTGTGTATGGCTCCTATTAGTGTGGCGAGTCCGACTGTCATCCACCATAGGGCTACGCTTGGGTTGAGGATGGTGCTGAAAAGGATTCCTCCGACGATGGGGTTGTGGTCTTTTCCTACGACTTCTTCTGAGGATTTTGGAGGGTTCCGGCTTTTAGATAGTATTATAATTCCTAAGCCTAGCAATAGGATTCCTCCGGCGCTTCCGATACTTGTGGCGAAAAGTTCGCTTTCTAGTAATGTTTTCAAGCCTAGAGCTGCTAGGAATAGGATTCCTAGTTCTACGAGGATGTGACCTAGAGCTGCTAGTGTTCCTGTTTTTGCTCCTGAGTCTAGAGTTTTCATGCTTACGAATGCTAGGAGTGGTCCGGGTAGTAGTGCTCCGGATAGTGCGATTGAGAATCCTACTCCGAATTGGATTATTAATTCCCACATTTTTCTTTTTTCAAGATAGTGCTGACTCCCTATAATCTTTCATTGTACATTTTTGTCCACCAAAGTTTTAAATAGGTCTTCGTGAAAGGGATAGTCGATACCTTGAAACAAACAAAAATACTCCTAGAAGACGATGAAATACCGAAAAAATGGTACAACATCCAAGCAGACATGGAAAACCCCCCAGAACCACCGATTAATCCAGAAACAAAAGAACCAGCAGGACCAGAAGATTTGAAACCCATCTTCCCGATGAAAGTGATCGAACAAGAAATGAGTCAAGAAAAATGGATACCGATACCCGAAGAAGTCCGCCAGATTTACAGCCTATGGAGACCAACACCACTATACAGAGCAAGGAATTTGGAGAAAGCATTGGAAACACCGGCTAAGATTTACTATAAGTGGGAGGGAGTCAGCCCCCCTGGAAGTCACAAACCTAACACCGCTGTACCTCAAGCCTATTATAACGCCAAAGAAGGAACTGAACGATTATCAACCGAAACAGGAGCAGGACAGTGGGGCAGCGCACTAGCTTTCGGAGCCTCATTTTTCGACATAGACGCTAGGGTTTACATGGTCAGAGTAAGCTACGATCAAAAACCTTACAGAAGAACTTTGATGCAAGTATGGGGAGCCGAATGTGTACCGAGTCCAAGCGAACTCACAGAGTACGGTCAAAAAATGTTAGAAAAAGACCCGGACACCTCTGGAAGCTTAGGTATGGCTATAGGGGAAGCCATTGAAGATGCCGCCAAAAATGATGATACGAAATATTCCATTGGTAGCGTACTTAATCATGTCGTATTACATCAAACCGTAGCTGGATTAGAGTCAAAAAAACAGTTCGAAAAGGTAGGAGATTATCCAGATTCTCTTTTCGGTTGTGTTGGTGGAGGCAGTAACTTTGCAGGAGGAGTTTTCCCATTCATTGAGGATAAATTAACAGGCGAGAAACCGGATTTAAAAGTAGTAGGTTGCGAACCAGAAGCTTGTCCAACACTCACGAGAGCCCCCTACGCTTATGATTTCGGAGACTCGGCGGGTCTAACTCCACTCTTAAAAATGTATACGCTAGGACACGAATTTGTACCGCCTCCTGTTCATGCAGGAGGTTTAAGATATCACGGAGACTCCCCACTAGTTTGCAAACTGGTAAAAGAAGGGCACATAGACGCTTCAGCATACCATCAAACGGAAGTATTTGAAGCGGCGATGCAATTTGCGAAAAACGAAGGATTTGTTGTAGCTCCAGAAACAGCACATGCAGTTAAAGGAGCGATCGATGAAGCGAAAAAATGCAGAGAAACAGGTGAAGAAAAGACAATATTCTTCGCCAACAGCGGACACGGACACTTCGACCTCTCAGCTTACGTAGAATATCTCGATGGCGAACTGGAAGATTTCGAATACCCCGCAAAACTAGCCAAAGAATCCCTAAAAAACGTTCCTGACATCGAAAGTTGAAACTACCTCAAAAATATTTTTTTTCGAGTTTTTCTTTCCAATTTTTCGAAAATTCAACCCGTCCAAGACAGCGAAACCTAATAAACCGGTTAAAAAACCGTCGAAAGATTCCAATAAAGTTTAATTTGAAAATAAAGATAAAGAACAATACAGAAAACCTATTATAAGGCCATGGTATGAGGGGGATATATTCCGGTTTTTGGTTCCCTGTTTCCAAGGGATTTTTGCCAATAGAGAGTATTTTAACCAGTTTTGATTGTTTTCAACCTTTCATAGGTCGGGTTTTTATGAATCAGGCAGGCTTATCAATCAAGTTATGGAAAGGTGTATCTGATGAGTGATTTGTTTTATGTTTTGTCTTTTGGGGTTTCTTTAAAAGGTAATTTTTTGAAGAAAAATTTTAGATTTCGTGATAAGGGTGTTTCTAGTTTATTAGTGATAATTACGGTAGCTTTGATTGTTGTGGCTTCTGGTTCTTTGTTAATATTTTTTAATGAGCAATTTTTTGGAGGGGAAGAAGGTTCCGATAGAGGTGGGAATAAACCTGTAGATAATTATTCTCAGGAGGTTTATCCGGAGAATGAGGAAGATAATTTAATTAGCGATACGGGGGAGTGGGAAGAGAACAATTACGAGCAGTTTGAAATTCCGATTGGTGATGTAAAAGAGGGTGAGAGTGCGACGGTTGACCTTAATTCTTATGCAAACTTTTTAGGAAATGTTGAAATGACATTTTCGACTGGTGTATCTGACTTAAAGATCTACCTCAGAAAGAGAGAGAATACTTCCTCTTCCCAAGAGGTTAGTTTTGAAGAGGGAAAAGTTTTTGAATACTTTGGCTTATCAGCGAATGTTTCGGATATTTCGATAGAAAAAGTTTCTATCAGCTTTAGTGTTCCTACTTATTGGATAGAGTCGAATAATCTTGAGAAAGAAATTTCTCTTTTAAGATATCAGGATGGTTGGGAAAAACTAAAAACGCGTTTTGTTAGAGAAGAAGATAACGAATGTTATTTTACCGCTGAGGCTTCGGGTTTATATAATTTTTCTGCAGCTTACTTAGAAAAGGGAGAACAATTGACTCCTCTCGAAGAGTCAGAGGGAAAGATTTCCGATACCTTATCGTTTGAAGTTAATAAAAGTTCATTTGTTTTCCAGAGTTTTAGAAGTTTATTTTATGCATCTGAAGATTTGTTAGGAAAAAAGGTGATTTCTGATGCATAGTTCAAATCAAAAAATACTCCGCTCGTTTGCTAATTTTTGGTCAGCTTTGAGAAAAACAATCAAAGAAAATGAGATTGAAGTATCGAAGTGTTTCGTATTTTTGTTTGTGGGTTTCTTATTAGGTGGATCGCTCCTTCTTTTTGGGGCTGAGACGGTTTCAGCATCTTCAGATTCTGGACCTTGGATTTCTGGTCAGTGGGAGTATCGTAGAAAGATTACTATTGATGCTCCTGAAGCAAGGGATAATTATGAGGTAAAGCTGAGTTTAGATCCTGATTTTGATTTTAGGAAGAGTAGCTCTAATCCTGATTGGAGCGACATCCGTTTTACAAATGAGAATGGAGATTTGTTAGATTACTGGTTAGAACCTGAATTTCATGGTGCGGACGAATATGATGATGGTATATTTTATGTGAGAATACCCCATCTTAAAACTGGAATAAACACTATCTATGTGTTTTATGGAAATAGTAGTGCTAGCTCCCAGTCAGATGGTTATTCAACTTTTCAGGGCGATATGTTTGACGATTTCTCAAATTATGAACAAGGAACGAACTATACAGCGGATAGTGAGATGGGAAATTCACCATGGTATACTTGGGCTGGAACAGGTGGGTCTACTGATGATTATGCAGAGTTTACGAGTAATCAACTTCACATACAGATAGATACGGGGGCAGGTACAGAGTGGAGATCTGTGGCTAGGTCAATACCCACAGCTACAAATGATGGTTATTCTTTTGCGACGAAATTTAGAACCGGGGTCGATGGTGAGAAGGACCAACAGGAATTCTTTGCAAATAGCGATACTTCGGCAGCTAGACCAAAAGCCTCCACGGGATACGGGGTTTGGACTAAGGCTAATGATGATGTTTTTGGTTGGGAGAGGGATGACGATGGAAGTCGGTCTAGGACATCGGCTGATTATACTATTGATGGTGGTGG
>CAYSUV010000094.1:0-5692 GCA_964434275.1 Hadarchaeota archaeon (SeqCode)
CTACGAAGCGATGAACAAGGGCAAGATAGTGATAGTGGACATACCCACGGGAAGGCTGTCAGAAGTCGCGGACTTCCTGGGATCAGTCCTACTCGCACGGGTGTACCAGGCCGGAATGGCGAGGGAGAGACTTCCCGAGGAGGAGAGAAGCCCGGTCCACGTCTATGTGGACGAGGCTCACCGTTTCATCGCCAAGATTCTACGCGACAACATGAGGGCTCTGAGAAAGTTCGGGGTGTACATCACCGCCGCATCTCAGAACCTGAACGAGTACGAGGACGAAGCGCGGAGGGAGCTACCCGAGCTGGTCGATACCATCATCGCCTTCAGGTGCGGAGAGGACACGGCCAGAGCCGTACAGCCCGCTTTCCCGACGCTCGGCAAGGGACGGAATAGAAGCGCCTGGGAGTCGATCAAGGACCTGGGAAACTACCGGTTTTACCTATCCACGCTCGTGGGAGGTATGCCCGAAGTCAGGTACGCGGAGACGATAGACGTGGATACCAGCTCCTCGGACCCTCAAGAGGTTATAGCGAAATCCCTCGAAGTACACGGGGGAGAGACGAAAGAGTCAAGGGAAATCCAGGGAAAGGTCCGGCTACCCACCCATCGAAAGTACAACCCCGCCGAGTACCTCATCCTATCCGCCTTAGCCGAAGAGTGGGAGAAGAAGGAAACACTCGAAGATCCGGAGGACGACCAGTCCGTGGACTGGAGAATCAAGGAGGACAACCTCGTGGAGGAGATGAGGAAAATGTACGGGTTCAAGAGCACGGAAATTTACAAGGCCTTGAGCCGGCTGGAGAACGATGGGCTGATCGACTGGCAATTCATGAATAAGACGGCTAGCGGTAAAAAGTCCGGGACGAGCTACAAGTTCTATCATATAACCCACAAAGGACGGATGGAGATTTATCCGCGGTTCGGTGGGGCGAGGATGGGAGGTCCAAAACACGTGACCATGATTTGCCTACTTATCAAACACTTCCGTGAGAAAATGGGCTGTTACCCTTTCCCGGTGACCGGAGGAACCGAGGGAATTCAGGTCGGATTGGCCGAACGCCTGGAAGAGGACGACGGCTCCGGACATGTGGATGTTTATCCCGACCTAATCACGTTCCCTCCGCTCAGGTCCGGATCCGGAAAGGTCTCCCCGAAAAGATGGAACACGCCCGATGCGTTCGCCGTCGAGGCCGAGGCCTATCCAACCGGTTCGGAGACCACCGGCTCCCATCTCGACAGGACACTGACCCATTTCGAAAATGCCAGGGACAGGCTCGAAATACCCGTCATGTTTGTAGTCGGCTCGGAAGAAGAAAAAAGCGCTGTCGAGGAAAAACTGGAGGAGGCCGGGGCGAACCTCGTCGACGACATTCTCGACGCCGGTCCGGGCGACGCTAAAGTTATGGTTCTGGACATGGAGGTTCCGGACGAGAGGGAAATCCAGAGGCAGATAAAGGACTGCACGAAACGGGTGGAGGAAAGAACCGGAAGTAAAGGTGCCGAACCCGAGGACCTCATGAACCCCAACGACGGCGAGGCGAAATCGGAAAAAAACTCCGAAAGGGACGGGGAAGAAGGAAATGCCGATTCGGGGAAAAGCGAAACCTCACGGGGGTCCCGAGAAGAAGATGAGTCGGAGCGGGTGGCGGAAGAGGACGGAATCAAACTTCTCGATGGTAAGAGCTGGACCCGACTCGTGGAAGTCTACAAAGGGCGCAAAGAGAAAAACCAACCTCCCGAAAGTCTGGCCGAGGTTTTACAGGAACTTAAGAAAAGAGGATGCACTTTCGGCAAGGACATTAAGGAAAGCAACGATTACCTCCAGATCCGGAAGTACGAGGAGAACGGCAGGACTACAAAAAATGCGGGATCGATAGACGAAAGGGTCGGCGAGGCATTGGAGATGGCGGAAATCGATGCCGATTCCTGAACGGACGGACGGGTATTTTACCACAACTCGCCTTTTAAATGACCTTCACTTTTGTATTAACTGATATCTCTCTACCACACCAAACGAAGGAATGGTCCTGCAACTGGGCCCCCTTTACCGCGTCCAGCGGTTTAGCAAGTGTCCTCCGGGCCATATCGCGCCATCGAGGATCCTTGAGAACTCTTTTTCTCAAGTAGCTGTTCCTATCGAGCCCGTCCAAAAATAAGGCTCAGAAAGACACAAAATCCGGATTTCACACCTCAGAAACCTCAGAAACACCTCAGAAAATGACAAATCGGGGCTCAGAAACCTCAGAAAATAATTCTTCCCTCAAGCTCGCTCCAAAAGGACAGGAGCCTAAAAAATGTCCAAATTTCTTGGAGGTGTAATACCAATGAAGTTTTTTCGAGGCCATCTGACTCCAAACTCTAACGAGGAGGGTATGGCCGAAGAATCTAAAAAACCCGAATGCACCGAAAGGGCAAAAATTGCCATGGAGATTTCCGAAGGGAAACTTGCCGGATACTGGGAATTTCCCGAAGACGAGAAGGAAGCTATGAAAAAAATGGATCGAAAAGTGTTTCGCAAAAATGCGAAGTACGGCGGCGGAAACAGAGAAAACGGATTCGACCCCAACGTGGACTCAGCTATATTCGAAAAGTGCAGGGCCATACTAGTGAAATCCATAGAGGATGACTCTAAGAAACCAGTGGTCAGAACCAAACTCGTAGAAGAACCACCGGGCATCTTCGGAAAAAGATCGGAGTTCAAGGTCGAACTGCAAGTAGCTCAAATCGACGAGGACGGGAATCGATTGGGATGGGGCAAAGTACACGAAACTGAAACCCGACCTAGAAAGGCAGATCTAGTTCCGTTACTGGCCGATCTTATCGATACAAAAGTCCCATCGGTCCTCCAAAGCGAGTAGGAACCCGACAGCACTTACTTACCAAGTTTATGTCGCGGGATACGTTGCCCGCGGCTTTTCTTAATGCTCTCGATTGTACTATCTCGCCAAAAAAGAGAGCATAGACTAGACCATTTCGGAGGTGGTCTCCATGGAAGAAATGTCCGAAAGGCTGAAAGAACTGAAAAGGATAATCCTGGCTCGTTGAAAGACGAGCCAACCCCCTTTCTTGACCGGTCCCTGTGGGACGGGGGGACCCGAAAAATTCCCGTTACTAGTTTTAACGAGGTGTTTCCAAAATGCCTTTTTCCTTCAAAAGAGAGGAGAACACGACCGGAACAAAAAGTAGTACCGACGAGAAGACCTCCAGCCGAGAAACCAAAAGCGAGGAGAAAAACTCCAATACCGAGATAAACGGTGGGGTTCTCGAAATAGCCAAACAATACCGAAACTGGGAAATCGACGAGAATAGGGGAACCATCAGGACCCCAACGGAACTCTAGCAGTTGAACACAACTCTCCTCTCCCAATTTTTTATTCCAAACAAGTCCGCCCCCTTCGGGATAGGGCAAGCAAAATATATCCATCACAAAAATTTGAGGTGAAAAAAATGAAATACCGCGCATTTGCCTTAATCACGATAATACTTTTTTCAATCGTAGCGGTCGGAGGATCATTCAACTCGACGAACTGGAAACTAGAAAAATGGAATTCGGAAAGACTCGCCCAAAACATGGATGGAGTCATAGAGGCACTAACAACTAATCCGAACGAAAACGGATCGGACGAACCCGTAAAAAAATGTAGCGATAACGGAAGAGTTTCCGAAAAAAGTCCATACTGGGATAACCACGACCTAAACGAACTTCCAGTACTTGAAAATTCAGGGTACGAGAACCTCCCCACGGCTGACGAAGTTGAAAACATTCTGCTCCACTGGCAAACCTTTCAGGAAGGGCGAGGTCCCCTATGGCTGGACTGGACCGGCCCGAGACAAGAGTTATTGACCATCCTAAAGGAATACGGGTTCGAATATCATGACGCCGGAGACAATGGGTTACAAATCGACACACCCGGAATACGGCTGACGAAACCGTGCGAATCCCGACACGAAAATTCCCAGATGATTCCAACGGATGACTGCAACCATTTCCGGATAAGGACCCTATACATAAATATACGAAATTCGCTGGACTTCTGCAGATATCTCGAAAACTTAAACATCGAAAGCGGCATCGGAGGTATATACATCGAAAATTTAGATAACTCGGCTTATCCACAAGCTAAGGTCGTCGTACCCGTTACCGGCGGACTACTGTTCCTCCATCCCACGGGTGGAGATTACGGAGCCGGCTGGACAGGCAAGTGGACAGCTATCAACCCCCAACCCAACGAACCGTATCCTTGGTGGGGTGAGGGCCGTATCGATAAAATTAGGATTTACTGGCGGATCGGAAAAGGGGACTACGAACTTCGTACCGTCACATGACACGTTTTTTCGAGGCTATCAAACGGAGTTTTCCTTCCTATCTCTACCTTAAAACATGAGGAGGTGTCTGACTTGAAAGAGTCGACGAGCCTTTGTTCCGGAGATTTCATTCTGGACACCGCAGATGGTGACACGTACCTCACGGCCCTTGCCCCGGTTAACGGCGACCAACAGATTAGCCACTCCGGAAATTTCACAAACTGGAGTATCAACGAATGGAACGCCCTAATAAAGAAATCGAAGAGATTCTCCCGGTCCGATTTAATCCAAGATCTCAAATATCTCAGGAACGATACTCTCGAGGGACGGGACACGAAAGAACTCCCGCTGGTGAAAGATGATGAGGGGGAAAAGCTCAAGAGAGTTTACACGCTCGAGATACATTACTCCCGCAAAGAGGAGTACATAAAGATTCTCGGAACATCCACACAAGAGCACAGGCGAGAACTATCGGATTTGGGATTCCTCTGGAACTCGAAAAGTTTGGAATGGAAAGCTAGTTTCTCCGAAAAACTCTTGGAACTCGCAGCAGGTTACGTCTGTAAGAACGGAAAATCGTACAACCCCGGAGAAATCGATTACGAGCGGTGCACCAGTTGCGGTCGCTGGAAGCCACAAGAGAAGCGTTGTCGTTGCGGAAGCTGAACCCGGAGACACCGGGTTTCCCCTTTTCTCCCCACCTTTTATTCTAACCGGTAAGTCTCGCTCCCATTAGAACGGGCGGGAGCAAAACATTCCCGTTACTATTTCTCAGGAGGTGTATATCCTCATGATTGAAAAGATCGAAAACGCCCGACCCTCACAACCCGAAGAAGATAACTCACAACCATCGACTGAACGGACCCCTGAAGAAGCCCTCATCCGAACCGAAGGCGAAGGGTATCCGGCCGCCTGGGTGGGCGGTGGAACCGAGAACGGCAGAGTTAAGGGAACAGTCCTCTGCAAGGGGAAGCTTGACGACGGACACGGCGAGAAAAGATGGGACCTATCCCTCAGAGAACCGATGTACGTGAAGAAAGGGCAGACCCCCTCCCAAAAACTGGCCCTTGTCGGAATAGCGCCCGACGACCTCGTGTTTCAAATCGAAGGAGAGCCTCCGCTGGACAGTAAGAACTCCGATATAGACATCGTCGGGATAAGAATCGATGACAGATGGGAGGCAACCCGCGGGAGCGATACCGGTACCGAGAGGCTCTCCGAGGGAAAAACCCGCGGTTTATTCTTCCGCCTCCTCCGTGAAAAACCCAAACTCAAGGCCGCCCTACAGCGGAACGGTGAAGAAGTCCACACCGGGACCGATTTTGTCGACGACGGTGACCAGGAAATCCCGATACCGGCTTTCACCATTTACGAGCCGGAAGCC
>CAYSUV010000095.1:0-5668 GCA_964434275.1 Hadarchaeota archaeon (SeqCode)
GGATATCCTTCAACTACTTCATGACGAGAAGGGGTGTAATTCGATAGCTTTCGCTCCAGGCAGCTTTTACCTCTTTGGAGAGCACGCTAACATTTATCATCAACCCGCCTTGCTGATGCCTGTTCCTCTTTATACTATTGTTGGGGTTAGGGAGAAAGAAAACGACGAAAACTTTATAAATCTCAGTCGAGTTAGCGAAGTTTTAGATCTTGAAAGCTCTGATAATAATTACACTGTTGATAAAGAACTTGTCGACAAAGGCGATATGAATGATATTCAGAGCTCTCTCAACCATGTTTTGTACGAAAGAGCGGTTGATACTTTAACCGAGATTTTTGATAAGGAAGAGCAAGACATTCGAAAATTACATTTCGAGGCCGTAGCCGAACTTCCAACTATGTGCGGTCTTAACTCGAGTGGGGCTTTTTCGGTTGCGAGTGTTTTAGCTACTAAAAAGTTTTTTGAAAAAAGTTCAGAAGAAAAGGATTCGGATATAGACATTCCGAAAAGTGCTTGGAAAATAGATGACAAAATTCATAAGGCTCTTCATTCTGGGTCTGGTGAGAGTAGTGGCGCTAAGGTTTACTCTTCTTATCAAGGTACAGAATTCGGTATACCGCTCCTTTATACGAGGTTGGGAAAAATGAAAGCAGAAATTAAGAGTTTAAATCAGTTGGCTGATTGTCAACGAGAAAATTTGACGAACTTCTTTTGGACGCTCGAAGGTCGATCTTTTGCTTTAGTTTATACTGGTGAGAAATCACCGGCCAGTACTCAGCTGGAGGAAGCACAAGTTTACTGGGAAAATTGGACTGATCTTGAAGATTATTTGGTGAATAATTTTTCGATTGAGAATATGGAGTTAAGTGATGAAATTAGTTCAGATTCGGTGTTGAAAGAATTTGAAGATGAGAATGTTGAAAGGGAATTTTTTAAGATAACGGAAAATAGATTTATAGGAACCTTGTGTCTTCGGGGAATATCATCGATTTTAAAAAATAAAGCGAGTGAGTTTATCGACACTTTGAACAAAAACCAGAAAATTTTGAGTTTTAGAAATATTGTTACTGATGATATGAAAAAGATTAGTAAAATTGCAAGTGATCATGATTTAGGAGCAAAGTTGACTGGTGTGGGTGGGGGTGGGGATATGTTCATCTTTGGTAAAAGGAGAAGAATTGAAAAGCTTAAAGATAAGTTGGACGATAAAAAGGTATTTCATTTTCAGTCTTGGAATCATAATCCTGTTGAAATCAGTAGTGGGTGTAGGTGGTTTGAGGAAGGGATGGAAGAAGAGGATACGGATATAACGGGTTCAATATAAAAGTGATTTGATAACTCTACACGGTTATAGGACAAATCCGGTGATTTTATCATAAGTTTTCTATTGATAATTAGTGTTTGATTAGGTCTGTTGAATTATTCTAGTTATTTTTTCACTTTGAGTAAAAATGAGATGAACTATACTTTTTCAGTTATTATTTTTTCCCGAAATAAAGCATATTTGAAACAGGTTTCGTTATGCATCTTTTTATGGTGTTTGGCGAGGAGGTATGGAATTTGGTGAAAAAGTTCGAATTTTTAAGATTTGTAGGCATGGGTGGTTAAAAAATTTATTAAACGATACTAACAGAAAAGCTCATGTTGGGGTTTATGGAGGAACCTTGTCTGGTTGAACCGTAGTAAATCTAAATACAATTATCAGAAAGTTAGGGGGTCAATCATTGGAAGATATGGATCAGGCTTTAGATAAATATTATTCTCAAATCAGAAATATGAATAAAATCTTGTTTGAAGAATTTTCTAATACTAGAGAGACAATTTATAGAGTAGCGCGCATTAACGGAATTATATTTTCGTTCATAAGCGCTATTTTTATATATGTTCTAAGGTTGGACTATTCGGTTTCTATATTTTTTCCATTAGGAATATTATTTCTAGCTTGCGCATTAGTCACAGCTTTATTCTCATTCATTATAGAACCCAAGCTTGTAGCTTTGTCACCGAAAAAAATTAAGGAGAAGATTAAAAGCAACAGTTTGACTAAGGAAATAATTACAAACAATTTACTCAATGCTTCTGAAGAAAACCAAGAGAAATTAAAGAAGTTCCGAAAATTCTATAGATTAGAGGCTTTTTTTACTAGCGTTGGTTTAGTACTTGCATTTCTTGGCCTAGTCAGCGTTTTCTATAATTTTTATCCCTAGATTTTTTTCTGGATTAGTGATTTTGTTTTTCTGAAATTATTTCTTGATTTCTTGAACTATTTTTCGGATTTTTTCTGTTTTTTCTTCGGCTTCTTCTATAATTGTTCCAGTAACGATGATATCTGCACCTGCTTCCACTCTTTCTTTTGCTTCTTCGGGTTTTCTTATACCCCCTCCGACGATTAATGTGATTTCGGTTGCATCACTCACTTTTTGAATCATTTCTGTTGGGACAGGAGTTTTTGCTCCTGATCCTGCTTCGAGATAAATAGTATTCATCCCTAGGTATTGTGCGGCTAGTGCGTAGTTTTTCGCCGTTTCAGGATCGTTTCTTTTTATCAGGTTTGCTTCTCCTACTTTTCCGACTTTACCGCCTGGTTCAATTATTAGATAGGCCACGGGAATTGGTTCTAGGTTGGACTGTTTTACGAGCGGTGCACCTTCTTTTTGAAATCCGGATATATAGAATGGGTTTTTTGAGTTTAGTAGGCTAAGAAAGAAAATCGCATCGGCTTCGCCGCTAACTCCATCCAGACTACCGGGAAACAAAATAGTTGGAAGGTCGGACCTTTTTTTGATTTCGATTACTGTTTCATCTAAGAGTTTTCCTCCAGCATTTGTGGATCCTCCGATCATTATACCATCAGTTCCTCCAGAATCAGCCATGCTGGCTAGTTCTCCAGCATTCTCGGGGTCTTGTTCATCTGGATCTATGAGTGTTAGATGAATTGCCCCCGTTTCGGAAATTTTCTCATCTAAATAATTTCGAATGTTCATAATGGTTCTTAATTTTGTTTATAGTCTTTTTACTTTAGTTTAACTGGGGAGGATCTCTCGGATACTTACTCTTTAAGTTTAGGAATTCGTAATCTTCTTGTGCGTTTAATCCATTCCGCCAAACTAGTTTTTACTCTGCGGTAGCTTATTCCTTAAGCATTTGAATTTTAATGCGTTAATTTGGTGAAATGTTTCTTGATTAGGGTGTGATGGCGAATGAAATAAGGACCGATAAGCCTTTGAGGGTTTCCAAGAATTTGTTTAGCTATGGATTGGGTGAAGTTTTTCTATCGTTGCTTTTAAAGTCAAATTATGTCCGATGGTTTCAATCGTGATTATGAGGTTTTGTGATAGAATTTGGAAATCTATAGGGAGAACACTAAGAAATATTAAAACTCTGGTAAGTTAAAAGAACTCGATACGGAGCTGGGATACATCACAGAGGCAATAACTCAAGCTCGTCAAATAAGACCTGAGAGGCATGCTGTTCTTGAGGATGGTCTTGATAAGGGGAGAGTTAGAGTTCTTGCTGGAGAAGAGAAGATAATTTGAGGGAGATTATGGGTGCGAGACAAGTTTTGAAATCTTTGAAAGAGTTTTCTGAGAAGGAATTGGAGGAGAAAAAAGCTGAGGAAGTTTACGTTAAGCGAATTAAGATGGAATCTTCTATGAGAAGAGGGAAGTTTCCAGATACCAGAGTTAAAAAAATTGAGGGGACCCACTATCTCGTTTGTGTAATCCACAGTCAGAGGATGAGGGTTTATTTTTTTGATAAAAACGCTCAGATGATTGGGGCAGAAAGTTTTGAAGGGAAAGAAAAGAACCAGGTTTGGAAAAAAATCGACGATAAAACTAAGACAGTCTTCCACTTTTGAAATGAAAAACTAAACTTTTATCAAGTTAATCTCAACCTTTCCATCAAGCACAGCTTCTGCGCCAAAACCCTCCCTCACAGGGCCTGGATTCACTATTTTTGTTTTTCCTATTTTATCGATGCTTCTGGCTTCATGAATGTGGCCACAAAAGTTTGCTATTGGTTTTTTATCTTTGATTATTTTTCGAATTGATTTACTTCCTGCATGAGTTCCGTCTTTTGTAAGATTGGCTTCGGTTCCGTGAGGAGGTGCGTGTGTTACCAGTATCAAGTTTTCTGTTACATTCTGGGTAAGATTATTTAGTTTGTTTCTAATTTCTTTTTCCGAAAGTTCGAAAGGAGTATTAAAAGGAGTGGGGTTAGAACCGCCCAGCCCTACGAATCTATAATTTTTGATTTCCTTCGATTCGGAATGAATATTCACGTTTCTGTCCTCCAAGACACTAGTAACCCCCTCCGGATCACAATTACCTGGCACGGCCATAACAGGTATGTCGATGTCGTCCAAACTGGACAGGATTTTATCGGCTTCAGAGACAGGACCGAATTGGGTTATGTCTCCGACTATTAACAATAAATCGTAATTGTTGTTTTTGAGAAGTGTTTTTATGTTTCCATTCGGTGATCCGTGAATATCTGTTATGGCTAGTAGTTTCAATTTGACCACCATACAAACAAGAAAATTATTAGATTTTAAATCTACGAACTCGATCAGGTGTTTTTTGCTTTAGCTGTCAGATAGAGGGTTTAGCTGGACGAGGTACACCCTAAAATAAAAAAATAGCCCTAATATAATAGGGAAAATATCACTTTATCGCCTGCGTCACGTCTCAAAAATTTAATGTCATAGACTAGCCTTGGTATTTAGATCAAAAATTATAACTATCTCCCGCAGATTATTTTACTCTCCCAAAACTGTTTTTCGTTTTTCTGATTATCGAGGATTTTACGGGATAGTTAGTCTTATTTTTTCCCGTTCCAGTTTTTCGTGTAAGTTTGGCTCTTCTTTTGAAAGTTGTCCATACTCTAAAGGAGACATTATTCTGGCTTTTATTTCTCTTCCGATATCTTCGGAAACTTCGTCCAGTATTTTTTCGATTCTTTTGGCATCTCCCCTCTTAAGGATTAGGAGTTCGACGGGAGAATTAGGAGCGCTAGTTCCGCGTGCGGTGTCACCAATAAGGTATGCTGCTTTTAGCTCATCTACTTTTTTTAGGGCAGGAATGATTTCGGATAGTGTGAACAAAACTCTGACCTGTCGAGCCAATGGGTTTCCTAACTTGAGTTTATAGAATTTTTTACGGCCTTTAGAAGTTTCAGATAGAATACCGTTCTCCTTCAATTTTTTCAACCATTTTATGTTAGTCGCTTTTGATAATCCTAGTTTTTTCCCTATTTCCTTCGAGTAAAACTCTCTATTCGGATTTTTACAGAAAAGTTCAAGCATATTAATCGGGGCTTGCGAACCTAAAAAATCCAACATCTTAGATCTCCACAAAGTTTAATTCATTATACCTTTTTAATAATTCTCCAATTTTCTAAGAGTTTTCCATTATAACCGAAAATATAAGCTAAAAATACTTTTTTGCCTCTACAGTTTTGTTTCCAAGCATCTCCGAATATTATCCAGTTTTAACTTACCCACGTGGTTAACGAACGTAATCTAACCATTCATCGTAATCATTAGTCTTCCCATTGACAACATCGAAGAATTTCTCCTGCAACTTCTCGGTAATTCTCCCTCTACCCCCATCACCAATCGACTCTCCATCAACCTCTCTAATAGGAGTAACCTCAGCTGCAGTTCCAG
>CAYSUV010000096.1:0-5573 GCA_964434275.1 Hadarchaeota archaeon (SeqCode)
ATTATTCTCCATTGGCCTCGTCTACTCTGGCTATCCCCATAAAAGCCTTTATAGCCTCCGGGGAAAAATCATCAAGAGCTGAGCTACCCTTCTTTTCCTTCAGAATCGCAAAAGCTTTTTCGGGTGTAACTTCCTCTTTTTTCATAATCTCCTTAATTTCGTCAAATTCTTGCAAAACTTCTGGAAACTCGTGAGGCTCTAAATCTCTAGCTTCCTCTCCCATAACCACACCAGTATTAAAAATCTAAAACAGGTTAATAAAACCTCAAACTTTGCATAAAACTAGAAAACAAAAAACAACAATACACCGGTAAAAACCAGCAAAGGAATACTCACTTCAGGCCTCCAACTGAAAAGTTTGCTTCCGTCAAGTGGTGGAACAGGTAATAGATTGAATAACGCTAAAAATAGGTTAATTCTAACACCGAAAATACCCATCAATCCCAAAATTCCCGGCCAAGCTATTAAGGGAAAGAAAAGTGCTGCTAAGACAAGATTTGTCAAAGGGCCTGCCAAGCTTATTTTTCCATGCTCGTCTTCGGTTGCATTTGTCGCTTGTATAATTACAGCTCCAGGGGCTGCGAATAGGAATTTTCCGCTGGAAGCTATTCCCACCAGTAATGCTATGAACAGTCCTTGCGGCCACATTTGGAAGTATGATGCGTACCCGTATTTGTTGGCCATTGCTTTGTGAGCTATTTCATGAAATATGAAGGCTGCTGCTAGCGGGATCGAAACTGAGATCAGGTTTCTTAGTATGATCGGGATCGAAGGCATATCTGGCCCTATTCCTGAAACTGCTATTGCCAGTGCTCCTATGGAAATTGCTATGTGTTTTATTTCTGTTTTTAGAAATTTCATCGTTTTTGGTTTGTTTTTTGTTTCGAAAAAGTTATGGCATTTCTGTTGCTGGTTTTTGTGTTCTTTTGGTGATTTCCTCTGCTAGGGTTTTTGCTCCGTCAGATCTGTAATTATCAGTTATTATGAATTTAGGATCGCATTCCTTTACATGTTTTATGAGCTGGTGAAAATCAGAATGGTCGCTCAAAGCAATAGTGAATGTTTCTCCGAGTTGTTTTATCGGTTCTATGAATTCCCAGCCTGAAAGTTTGACAATGACAGATTCTATATCAAAATTTTTATCGGCATTCATATGAAATAATTTTACATGATTTTTCTGCTCTTCACTCTCCTTATCTATCTTTTCAAGAGTATGGAATTCTCCCAAATTTATCCCTTCTTCCTCGTAAAGTTTAGCAACTTCATAGATTCTAGGTGGCATGAAAGCAGGTTCTTTTATGCCTTTCTGCCTCAATATTTTCAGAGCTTCTTGTAGTTTTCCATGATACCCCAAAATATTCACAGGTCCGTTTTCTAGTCTTTGTTCCACAAAACGAGCGAATATGTCTTCAATCTCGTTCTTGAATGGTCTTACTTGGTAAGGTTCTCCATAGGTAGCTTCAAGGACAAGCAAATCCGACTCAGGAGTTGGAGTTTTAGGTTGTTTAAAATCCCCTGTAAAAAGAATTTTTTCTCCTTGTTTTGTCTCAACTTGAACTTGAGCCGAACCTAAAATATGTTGCGCTTTATGCAGAGTAAGTTTCTCATCACCATATCTAAAAGTCACCCCATAATCAAGAGTATCCACACACTCTAAATCCCCAAACTTGTCCCCATAAAGAAGTTTCAACAATTCCTTAGTCCCAGAAGTCATAACAACCCTCTCACAAGTATCAATACTTTTCCGCAAACCCCCGATATGGTCAGAATGAACATGAGTAACGACCCTCACAGGCCTATCAGCGTGCCCGTCACACGCAAAATTTTTCCCTAGCAAAACTGCTCCGTCATCAGTTATCTTGGCTTTTCTCCGAATATTTTCAGAATTTTTCCCGAAGTCATCTAAGGTAGAATTCAAATCCTCACCTATCTAATTCCAATATCTTTGTTGTTTCCCCCTTTAATTCAGCCGCGGTTCCCACTTCCGCATCTGATTCTTCCGCTGCTTTCCAAAATTTTTCAGTTCTCTCCCTAAACTTTCCCTCACGAGTCAAATGATGATCATAAACAAACCATTCCAAATCTCCCTCTTGAAGTATACGAGTAGCATTATCAACCGACCTATCCAGATTCGTCTTATTCAACATAAAACCATACAGATAAGTGGCTGGACCGTCCAAAAACAGATAATCAGGATCAATATCTAAAATCCA
This sequence comes from Hadarchaeota archaeon (SeqCode), assembly GCA_964434275.1. Classification (GTDB taxonomy): domain Archaea; phylum Hadarchaeota; class Hadarchaeia; order Hadarchaeales; family JAGGTB01; genus CAYLJV01. The sequence goes on from CAYSUV010000096.1 coordinate 2,214, forward strand.
ATCAGCCTGATCCTCGATTGTTGGGCCTTGGAGGTCGGAGGAATGGAGGAAGGTTTTTCCGTTTTCGTCTTCTATTATTGTTGCGATTACCCATCCTGTTTGGGAGTATTCTATTCCGTGGAATAAGGGTTCAGAGAATTTTATTTCGGTGTCTCCCTCTTCGAAACTTTTTCCATCGGAAAAATGAACTGGGATTGAAAGGTCGGGTTCTTTTATCCATGTTTCTGTTGACCATTTTTCGCTCCAACTTTCTAAACGGTGGCTCCATTTTTCTAAGAGTTCCTCTCTTCGGTCCTGATAATCTCCGAAATTCTTACTCAACGCATGGTCAAGTTCTTTCACCGGATCCGCGAATTGGTTTTGTTTAGGGCTGATCTTCAAATCTTCGAAATCTTTCCCTTCAAAAATTTGGTATAAAGATCTTACGAATTTTCTGCTGCGTTCCCATTGGGAGTTGTTAATCCACCTGTTAGGTTCTTTAATCCATAGAGAACTTCCTTCTAACATTTTCTCAGCGTCAAACCCTTCAAAACTAGGCAAAAAATGATGATCATAGTGATAATGACTAACAATGATATGTTTGGAATTTTCTCCCTTTTCTTGAATGCTTTTTCGAGCTTTCTGACGATAATCGTACTTTTTTTCATCACTCATCGGATAACTAGGTTGCATTGCTGCTGCCCCAGGATCTATCAAAATCGAAGTATCCTCCGTCTCAACTTTAGTACAGGTGCTTTTAGCCCCCATAGAATCGAACCAAATAAGATCAATATTCACAATATAACCTCTCGATACACCAAATCTTGTAAGAATAGAGTAACTATTCAATTATTCCCCAAATTAACATTTCTCACCTAGGAGTAGAATAATCAAATCAAGCAATACAGTAATTATTTGTTTCAAAAAAGGAATATAAAAAGGGAAGGCAAGACCCTAATATTCATACAAAAGAAAAACATCTTTTTGGTTGGAAAAATGAATATCGAAAACAAAAGATTAATCCTAGTATCTAACGCAGAACCCTACGCACACAAATACGGAAAAGAAGGAATAAAGCAAGAAAAACTAGCAGGGGGCCTAACCTCGGCTCTAAATCCTTTAATGCAAAAAACAGGGGGGGTATGGGTAGCTTGGGGGCGTGAAGAAGCGGATTTCGAAGTTGTAAATTCCGAAAACAAAGTCAAAGTTCCAGATGAAAACGGGTATGACTTAAAAAGATTAAAACTTTCAGAACGAGAAGTAGAAAAATTCTATCGAGGCTTTTCCAACGAAATACTTTGGCCTCTATTTCACTCTTTTCCTGAAAAGACGACTTTAAGCGATTATAAAGACTCCGAAGATCGGTGGGGAACGTACCAAGATGTAAATCAAAAATTTGCAGATGCAGTCTTAGAAGAATATGGAGAAAACGACCTTATTTGGGTTCATGATTATCACCTCGCGCTCGTTCCTAAACTTATAAGAAAAGAAAAGCCTGATGCCGAAATTGCTATCTTTTGGCATATCCCTTGGCCTCCTTGGGAGATGTTCGGGTCTCTTCCTTGGAGGGAGGAGATTATTGAAGGGATGTTGTCAAGTGATTTTCTTGGTTTTCACACGAACCAAGTTAAGAATAATTTCCTTTCCTGCGCTGAGAGAATGGATTACGAAGTTGATTGGGGTATGGAACTTACTAGAAGAGAAAATAACAGATCTAAAGTTTCTGCCGTGCCTCTAGGAATAGATCACGAGTGGTTTACATCACGAACAAAAAAAGAAGAGTTTAAGAAAAAAGCCAAAGAATTGAAGGAGAAGATTCCGGCCGAAACCATTATTCTAGGGGTAGACAGGTTGGACTACACTAAAGGAATACCTGAAAGGTTAAGATCCTTTGAACACTTCCTTGAGGATAACCCGACGTTCCAAGGAAAGGTAACATTGGTCCAAAGAATACCGCCAAGCAGAAGAAGCGTGAAAGAATACCAATCTATCCTCGACAGGATAAACATGCTTATAGGAGAGATAAATGGAAAATTTGAAAAAGCGTTATGGACCCCAATCAAATCATTCCACAGATTCTTTCCGGAACAAGAACAACTAATCCCCTACTATATGGCAGCAGATGTAGGGCTTGTAACACCACTTATAGATGGGATGAACCTTGTTTGTAAAGAATATGTCGCTTCCTCGGACAATGGAGTGCTTGTTTTATCCGAATTCGCAGGAGCTTCAGAGGAGTTAAAAGAAGCAATCCAAGTAAACCCTTACGACATTCAAGAAGTAGCAGATGGAATAAAACAAGCACTTACAATGCCTGAAAAAGAAAAGAAAGAAAGACTCCAAAAGATGAAAAAAAGAGTCAAGAAAAACGATCTAAACAATTGGCGTGAAAAATTCTTGAAAAAATGGATGGAAGCTCGCCGAGTAAAATTAATCTAACCAAAAATCCAAATCCCCCCGCCACAAACTGAAAAAAGCTATTTCTAATATCTCACAAAAAGGACAATGGCAGGCTTAATTTTATGACGGACGAATCTGATGAGGAGTTTGTTAAAAAAATTATCGGAAAAGAATTTCTCGATCAAGAAGGAATTGAAGCGCAAAAAAATAGTTCTTAGAGACATCTTGACTAAAGAGTTTGAGAAAAAAGGACATCCCGAGGTTTTGGCTGAGAGGATGTCGAGAATTCCAGAAATGGTTAGTGAGCTTTCTGGTGAAGTAAATTCTTCTATTGATCTTGCAGAAAGTTTTGAAGATGAGGAAGCTGTTGATAGATTGTCTGATTTTCTTCTAGTCCCTATTGTGAATTTTATCGAAAAGAGGTCTTCTTCAGAGTTGGAGAAAGAATCCATGATGGAGGAAATAGTTGGGAGAGCGAGAAATCTTTTGTCCTTCGATTCTAAGTCAGGTTATAAATCGGATAGTAACGATTCTTCAAGTGATTGAGGAAATATTTTTCGTTTAGTTTTTCGCCTGTTACTTTTTCTGTTAAATCTTCTGCTCGATATTTTCTTCCTTTCTGATATATCTTCTCTATAAGCCAGTTTTTTAACGGAGAGAAGTTTCCATTCCTAATTTTTTCATCTAGGTTCTCGATTTTTTTCTCGGCTGTTTTATAAATTTGCGCTGCGTAAAGATTTCCTAAAGTGTATGAGGGAAAGTAACCAAAACCTCCGACAGACCAGTGAACATCTTGTAAAACACCCTCTGTGAAAGAATCAGGTTTTACATCTAGATATTCTTCCATTTTATTTTCCCATATCTCCGGTATCTCCTTTGGTTGAATCTCATCTCTAAACATGCCTAACTCCAAATCAAACCTGAGAAGGATGTGCAGATTATAAGTTACCTCATCCGCATTAACCCTGATTGGTGCAGGTT
>CAYSUV010000097.1:0-5569 GCA_964434275.1 Hadarchaeota archaeon (SeqCode)
ATATACTTAATACTCCTCTTGAAGCTTGATCTACTCTTCCCTCCGCCCAAAAATCCAAATCAAGATTCCTTTCAATAATCAATTTGGCTATTTTTTTTTACCCTTTTTTCATGAAGAAGAAAATTATCATCGATAAAGCCAATCTCATCATATCCTTTCCTGTCCAACTGTTCCAATTCTTCAATAACCTCTTCAGGAGAACGTAACCTTACTTTTCTCCGTGAAAAAGCGGAACATGCGCAAAAAGTACAGTCGAAAGGACAACCTCTTGAGGTTATTACGGTAGTAAACTTACCCGCACTCCCAATTACACCCACCATCTCTGAACTATATTCATGTTCTAAAAGTGACCTATCCGGAACGGGTAAATCACTAATGTCATCGCTAAATTTTCTTCTCTCGGTCTTAACGACTTTGCCGTTTTGCCGGAAAGCAATGCCTTTAACATTTCCAACCTTCTCCCTATTTTCTATTTTTTCTACGAGTTCCAAGAAAGTCCGCTCACCATAGTTAAAAACAATATAATCCACCAATTCAGGATAGGTTTGAAGGATTTTTTCATAAGTAAAGGTTGGATGATAATTTCCAAATACGATTTTAACATCAGGCAATTCTTCCTTTATACCCTCCGCAAATTCTATCCCACGTTCAAAGTTCGGGGTTAACACACTTATCCCAACAACTTGAGGATCCTCACGCTTCACGCGTTTAACCAAACCATCAGTGGATAAACGAGCTTTAGAATTATCAATCAGCCTTACATAATGTCCAGAATTTTTCAGAACAGATGCAACATAGAGAGGTCCGAGAGAAGGCCAGGCGGCTTCACTGCCTATTTTTGTACCACCTTTTTCTTCTGGAGATAAAAGTAATATCCTCATTTTTTTCTCTCCTAAAACTTTTAAAACTCTAAAATGATTGATGGTGAAGTTAAAATCTCAAAGTTCCTACGTTTTCTAAAAATTTACTACCCATTTATTGCCTAGACCGACCCCCCACTCCTGAATTATTTCTAATCAAATCTCTCATTTCAAAACTATTAAGCATTTAGTAGTTAGACGAAACCTAACTATGTTTTTAAGACACTTAAGTAAGCTTATAACTAGTTTAAATCTTTATTAAATAATAAGTTTTACTTCAGGAATAATATGTTACTTCACGTAGGGTTAGACGATACAGATTCGGAAGAAGGTATGTGCACCACTTACGTTGGTGCAGTTATTCTCGACGAACTTGAAAGGTCAGGCATAGAAAAGGTTGAACATCCTCATCTAATTAGACTAAACCCTAACTGGAAATGGAAAACTAGGGGAAATTGCGCCATTTCTTTTACTGTGGAAGTTGAGGAGAAAAAAATCGGAAAAGTGAAAGAAATTACTTTAGAAAAAGTAGAAGAATTAGCAGAGCTTCAGATCGAAGAAACCACTCCCGGAGTCGTTTTTTTCAAAGAAGAAAATATCCCGAAAGAATTGAAATCCTTCTCCCAAAAAGTGATAAAGGATGTAGCCACTCTGGAAGAAGCTGAAAATCTGGCCAGCAAAATAGGAGCAGAAATTCACAAGTTTAGAGAAGGTAGGGGGATAATTGGAGCACTTGCAGCAGTAGGACATCCGCTTAAACAAGATTTCACATATGAGCTAATTGCCTATCGAAACGAAAAAAATTGGGGAACTCCTAGAAGAATAGTTGACGAATCTGTTGAAGTAATGAACGAAGCTACCTTTCCTGAAACTTTTGATAATTTGGACCCCGAAACCGGAGAAATTAGGATAACGCCTCACACACCTTGTCCAATCTTATACGGAATTCGGTCAGAAAATCCCGAAACAGTTTACGAAGCACAAAAAATCGTGGAAGAGGAAGAACCAATCGAAAGAATCATGCTCTTTAAAACAAATCAAGGTACAGACGAGCATCTTCAAACCGCTTCCATCGGAGAAGTCGAACCCTACCAATCAGTTATCGTGGAAGGAAAAGTTTTTGAGGAACCCGAGACCATCACAGGAGGTCATGTATTTTTCTCGATTAAAGAGGATGGACAAGAAATTAAATGTGCTGCCTTTGAACCTACAAGAAGATTTCGAGATACTATAAGAAAATTGGTCAAGGGCGACAGAGTCAAAGTTTATGGGGGGATTAAAGAAAAACCCGAACACTCGCTTACAATAAATTTAGAAAAAATCGAAATTCTAGATTTAGTTCCAGTAAAAAAAGAGGTAAACCCACTTTGTGAAAAATGTGATAAGAGAATGAAATCCTCTGGGAAGGATAAAGGGTACTATTGCGAGAAATGTGGAAGAGAACTACCTGAAGAGGCCAAGGAAAAAGTGGAAGTAGATCGAGAACTAGAAATAGCACTATATGAAGTACCCCCAAGAGCAAGGAGACATCTCGCTAAACCAAGGATCAGAAAAAGAGAGAACTGAGACCGGCTGATAAACGTCGAAAAAAGGTTATTTCTCATGAATAAGATCCTATAACAATTACGCAAAGCTCAAACGAAAAGATGTTATGAAAATTAGATATAATCATTCAAATGTTTCATTTCTGAAATCTCTATCAAAGTTTCCATTGGAAAAGTTTCAATCTCAATTCCGCTCTCTTCAACGGCAACAGGAGCATTAATCCCCCCCGCAATAACTATACCAACTCTGTTAACCTCCACTGGCAGACCATATAACGAATTTCCAGGGGAGCCAACCTCAAGAACAGCATTCAATTTCCGCTCCTTTCCCCGATCTAAAACTTCTAGAGCGGAAGGTCTAGCTGGTGTAGGGATTTCTCTGAGATTTGCAAGTATACGCCCAGAGCCTGTTTCCATCACGCTCGAATAGGACGTCATTTTCTTTGAAGAAAAAACTGCGAGTGGGTCGAGTGATGTTCCTCGATAAGCTATCGCGTCCACGAATCTTTTTGGTTTTTTCTCTTCTATTTCAAGAACTCCACCAAATCTCGGTGAAACTGGAATTCCCTCATTTTCTAAAAGACCATCTAGAGTTATGCTACACACGGTGGCAATTCCTATTTTCTCATCTGGTACCTTGAAATTTCCTATTCTTTCCCCTTCTGTTGAAACTTTAATCAAAGGGCTGGGAGCCCATCCTCCTTCTGTAACTCCACGGATAATTTTTAGGGCTTTTTCTTTATCTTCCTCATCCAATATTGACACATTTGTAATGATTTCTCCCTGTCCGGTTTTCAAGTCATAATCCATCTCATAGATTAGTTCTTCAATTCTTCCGATTAGAAAACCAACTCTCTCACCTACGAGATCAGCTCTTAGTTCCTTTTCTCCATTTTTTGTTATCCTCCTACCTTTACGAGAGCCTACCTTTTCTGTCAAACCTCTTTCATCCAAATGTTTGAGATGATACCTAATCGCTCTCTCACCTATTTCAAAACCTCTATCCTTCAATTCTCTTGAGATAGTCCTAGCTCCTAGAGGGCCATCGTTTTTATTTTCCCTGAGAACCGAAAGAATCTCATAAACTAGCCTGTCTACCTTCTTTTTACTCCTCATGGTTTGCTGAACACCAGAATGAGTAAGGGGATAGAAAAATAAAAAATATAGCTTTGGAAAAGAAATCAAGCTAACTTAGAAAATCCTTCCGATATTCGTTGCTATTAAAAAAGTTCATCACCGGAACGGATTGCCTAATCTCGAATATTTATTTTCCTATTCTCTAATATTTCCAATCACTTTTTTTGTAGTGTATATTCGCACTTTGTGCATTTCCATTTTTCAAAAACATCTTCCTGGAAGGAGAAAGGCACTAGGTCACCTTCCTCACAAACAGGACACTTCGGGAAAATACTTGACAAATCCACCACCTCTCTTTCTATATTTACCTTCCGGACTTCCTTAATAGATTTTCTCAAAAATCAAAAAACCAAATTTTCCAACTCATTAGAAATTTCACTATAAAAAATAAGCCCTTCATGTTTATATCTTACAACATTGTTATCCCCGATTATAAAAATCGTAGGATATGTTTCGACTCCATAGTCCAACTGCACATCCGGACTGGCTATAAACGGCCAGTTTGCGTTTTCCTCGTCCTTGAGTTGTTCCAGTTCGTAATTGTCGGTGCCGATAGATAGTATTATCAGATTCGGATAATTTTCTCTGATTTTTTTCAATTCTTCAACTTCTTGGATGCAAGGTTGACACTGCGCAAATAAAAAGTCTAATAGGAGAATATCTTCTCGATGGTTATTCAAAGAAAAAATATTTCCATTAATATTTAGGTCGAAATCCGGTGCAACGCTACCGGGTGCTATCTTTTTTTCCTTATCTTCAGGAGTACTAATCACTTCAAAACCATCTTCAACCCACCCGGTGATTCCACCTTGTAGATTATACACGTTTTCATACCCTCTCTTCACTAGTTTCTCTGCAAAAATAGAACTCCTATACCCGGTCTTACAAACCACTAATATTTTCTGATTTTTCGAAAATCCGAGAGAACTGTTTTCTATTTTTTTAAGAGGAAAAAGAATAGCATCCGGTATATGTGAATTTTCAAACTCGCTTCGAGTTCTTACGTCTAAAATTACGATATTATCTGTATTTATCATTTCTTTTGCTTTTTGAGGCGTAACATTAGAATATTCTAAACTTTTAGACTCTGTCGTTTGCAGGTAAATAACGCTGCCAGTTGCCACAAGGCCTAAAATTGCTAGGATCAGAATTAGGGTTCTTTTTGAAAATTTCATTTTGTTCTCCAAAAAATATTAAGTAAGAGTGTTTTTTGAACCATTTTTATTTTTCCGCATAGAACCATAGTTTGTTTTCAGAGAGGGGTTCTCCCTCCTTCACAAGTTCCATCTCAATTTCATATCTTCCTTCGTCGGACGGGACCTCCAACTCTAAACTAGTAATAGGTTTTGAACTGTACTTATCCATATCGAATTTTTTATCCCCATTTTCTATGATCGAACCGGAAGGTTTTAAAAATCTATATTTTAACAAAGTATTTTCATACCGTGTGTGAGTATCGTTAATCGCATAAACCTCACCTTTAATTTTTTCACCTGGCTCTACGAATCGTTCATACCATTCGAAACTCGGTAATATAGGTTGCATAGATTCTTTCAACGCAAAATAACCCTTTTTGGGATTTCTCTCTATATCCAATACAGCCCAAGTTACTCCGAAGTGACAATCAGTAAATTGAAAATGAACAGTCCCACCAGTGTAGGGCTCTCCATCCTTGAATTTTAACCGTCTGAAATGCTCAGTTCCTATTTTTATCAAAAAAGCTTGATATTCCTGAGTAGACTCGACTAACTTTTCCAAAGAATCCGGTTCCGGCAAATGGTCAAAGTTAATAGTCGGTTGCCAATCATACTTTTTCCACCATTCATAATCTAAAGGCCATTCTCTTTTTTCTCGAGGAGCGTGTTTTTTTATCGTCTCCATTTTTGGGAAAGCTTGCGCTCCGAACTCCGTTGGGAACAAATCAGCCATTTTTCGAAAGTCCCTTACGTTTCCGATATACCATCCTGGATACTCGTGTCCGTCCCATCCCGGATATCCTGAAGCTCTTATAACTGGTCTATTTGTACC
>CAYSUV010000098.1:0-5514 GCA_964434275.1 Hadarchaeota archaeon (SeqCode)
GGACTACTAATACTTAACGAGATAAAAAAACAACCCAAGCTTTAAGCTCTACCGGATTATCCAAAATTCAGAAGAAGAATATACACACTAGTAAAATCTTTCCGAATTTTCGAAAATTTGAATCATAATCTGACTGGAACAAACTGGTAGAGTATGAACCTAGAAAGCTCGGAAGAATTCTCCAAGATCTCAAAAGGCCCTTTATCGAGGTTCTGTTTTTTGTTATCTATTTACCACCGTAAAACAAGTAATTTGGTTAGGTCATAACAAAAAACCTAATCGGTAAACCTAGAAAAATTTTTCCGGAGGGGCGATGGATTCTTTAGCGAATTTTGTATTACGAACTATAAAAATGGAGTAATAATAAAATAGAGTAAGGCAATAAAAATGCAAGATAAATACTACGTCACTACACCAATCTATTACGTCAACGACAAACCACACATAGGGCACGCGTACACGACGATAATCGCAGATATACTTGCAAGATACAAAAGACTGCAAGGAAAAGACGTACTCTTCCTAACAGGAACTGACGAACACGGCGAGAAAATAAAAAGAGCAGCTGAAGAAGCAGAAAAAGACCCTCAAATCTTCGTAGACGAACTAGCACCAACCTTCAAAAAAGCTTGGAAAAAAATAAACATCTCATACGACCAATTCATCCGAACGACAGATGAAAAACACGAAAAAATAGTTAAAAAATTCGTAAATGAAATATTCGAAAACGAAGACATCTACCAAGGAAAATACGAAGGATGGTACTGCGTCCCATGCGAAACGTTTTGGCCTGAAAGAAAACTAGTCGACGGAAAATGTCCGGAATGTGAACGGCCAGTGGAGCAAAGGAGTCACGAAACATACTTCTTCAAACTTAGCGATTTCGAAGAAAAACTGTTAAATCATTATGAAAAAAATCCGGAGTTCGTAATTCCTGAAACCCGGCGAAACGAAATGTTAAACAGGATCGAAGAAGGGTTAGAAGATTTAAGCATCACACGAAAAGACCTTGACTGGGCAGTAGAATTCCCCCAATCACAAGAACACGGAATCTATGTATGGGTAGACGCGTTAACCAACTACATATCCGCCCTAGACTATCCAAGCAAAAAATTCGAAAAATACTGGCCAGCTGACCATCACGTAATCGGAAAAGACATAACCTGGTTCCACACAGTTATTTGGCCAGCTTTACTTTTCTCTGCAGGACTTGACCTGCCCGATAGTGTTTTAGTGAACGGGTTTTGGACCCGGGAGGGAGAAAAGATGTCTAAGAGTAAGGGAAACGTTGTTGATCCTGTGAAAATGAGTGAAAAATATAGCGCTGACGCGTTTAGGTACTTTTTGATAAGGCAAAAAACCATCGGAGAGGATGGAGATTTTTCCGAAAACGATTTGATAACACGATATAATAACGAGTTAGCAAATACTGTAGGCAATTTTGTTCATAGAACATTAACTTTCATCCAAAATAATTTTGAAAACAAAGTGCCAAAAGGAGATAAAGACCAAAATCTAGCTCAAAAAATACAGGGCAAAGTTGATAAGATTACTAGTCACCTTGATAAGGCCGATGTTAACAGGGCTTTGAAGGAAATCATATCTTTAGCGAGAGTCGGGAATGAATATTTCCAAAAATGTGAACCTTGGAATTCAAAAAAAGAAGAAGCTGCTGAATGTTTATATAATTGTGCAAATTTAGTTGATGACCTCTCGGTCTTGCTTTATCCTTTCATTCCTAATTCCGCTGGGAAAATCTTTGATATGATGAATTTGGAGAGTGGGAGGATAAAATATTTGGAAGATTATAGGATAAATTCAGGACATGAAATCGGGGGACCTGAAATTCTTTTCGAGAAAATTGAACCTGAGGTTAAAGAAGAAAAGGAGGAGGTGAAAGAAGAAATGATTTCATTTGAAGAGTTCCAAGAACTTGATCTTCGGATAGGACGAGTTGAAAATGTTGAAGAAATCGAGAAGGCCGACAATTTGTATCGGTTGCAGATCGATGTAGGTGGTGAAATAAAGCAGAGCGTGGCAGGACTGAAAGGTTACTACTCTATCGATGAATTGGAAGGAGAACAAGTGCCCGTTCTGGTTAATCTTGAGCCTTCGGAACTTATGGGTGTTAAAAGCGAGTGTATGATTTTAGCAGCCGCAATTGGTGATGATGAACCAGTACTTTTGAAACCTGAAAGAGAAATAGAAACTGGATCCGAAATAAAGTGATATTATCAATGTCAAAAAGTTCTCAAAACACTTTTAATACTGTAATCCGAACCGACAGATAATTATGCTTGCTATAGACCTCCATGTTCATACTAGATATTCAGGGGACTCTCCTACCACAATAGAAGAAGCTATTTTCGCAGCGAAAAAGAAAGGGCTAGACGGTATCGCAATTACTGATCATGACAGTGTAAACGGGATAGAAAAAGCTTTGAAGGTTGGAAAAAAAGAGGATTTTCTCATCATACCTGGAATAGAAGTTTCTAGTAAGGATGGCCATATTTTGGGTTTGGGGATAAGAGATTTGATACCATCAAAATTATCAGCTGAGGAAACTGTTGAAAAGATTAGAGAAGAAGGTGGTGTGGCTGTTTCAGCTCATCCATTCAGCTTAGATCCTAAGCCTTTCTCGGCTCTAAGGGCGAATTTCGATGCTGTTGAAACTTTTAATTCTAAAAGATATATTGGCAATCGTTTCGCTAAAAAGTTCGCGAAAGATAATAATCTGAACGAAACTGGGGGTTCGGATGCTCATTTTCCTGACGATATAGGCCTGGCAGGTATAAAGACTGATTGCAAACCTTTTGAAGAAGAAGTGATAAAAAGAATAAAAGAAGGGAAGGTGTCCGTTTTCGGGCGGTTCCTTCCCCTTTCAGACTATTTGCGGAGGGCTCTCTATCAAGTTCTCCACGTTATAGGTGCCCAAGATTAAGATTGAGAGGAGTCCCAGCCTCTTTTCGGCTGGGCTCCCCAAGGGGTTTTTCCCCGCTCTCGGAGGCTGGACCGAGTATGAGAGGTGAACTTGCTCCACTTATGAGTAGTATGGTCTGTAAAGTATCTTCTAAACTTCTATCTATCCGAGCACCCGGAATGATTTGTGATTCTGAATTAACATTTTCTTTAACGATACGCCCTACCTTTTGCGCTTCTTCCAACCTTACATCCGCACCGGAAATGTGCATTAAAACACCTTCAGCAGTAGAATAATCTATATCACCTAATAATGGACATGATAGAGCTTGCCTCGCTGCTTTTTCTGCTCTGTTCTCCCCTTTCGCTTCTCCAGTTCCAACGAGGATTAGATTTCCTTCTCGCATGATCGCTTTAACATCAGCAAAGTCAAGGTTAATCAGACTTGGAACCATTATAGTTTCGGTTATCCCCTTGAGCGTCCGTGTCAATACTTCGTCAGCCATCGTAAAGGCGTAACGCATTGGTAAACCAGATGCCATATCGGATAACTTATTATTATCTATAATTATGACAGAATCTGCATGTTTTCTCAATTTTTCTAGCCCTTTTTTGGCGACTCCGTCCCTTTTCTCAACTTTAAAAGGCATTGTCACGACGCCGGTAACTAGTGCCCCTTCCTCCTTAGCTACGCGAGCAGCTACGGGAGCGCCTCCGGTTCCTGTTCCTCCTCCTAGTCCGCAGGCTAGGAAAACAAAATCAGATCCTCGGAAAAGGTCTCTAAATTTATTTATCGAATTTTCAGCTGCCCGTTTCCCGACTTTTGGAGAACCGCCAGTCCCTCTGCCTTGTGTTATTTCCTCTCCGATTGGTATTTTTTTATCCGATTTGATCTGTTTTAGATGAGCTTTATCAGTATTTATCGCCGCCATATCTACTTTTTTGATTCCTTTCGCGGCGATTCGGTTTATGGTGTTATTTCCGCCTCCGCCTACACCAGCAACGATTATTTCAGGTTTCTGAGATTGAATTTCAGTTTTTGAGATTGATGATGGGGTTGAGGATGTGGTTTTTGATTTTTGTGGCGATGTTTTTTCCACACCCTGAATTGCGCTTTTAAGCGGACTTCCCATTATTATTCCTCCTCTTCTAGGAAGTTTTGGTTTTTATTTCGGAGAGATTTGATCATAATTTCAACCTCAATCTTAGTCTCCACCTATGTAGCCTTCTTCTTCGGCCTCTTTTGATAGTTCAACGAGGTTTTTGCCTAGTTTTTCTACGCTGTTGTTGTCCATCCAAGATTGTATGAGGGTTCGGATTACTTCGCTTCTGGTGCTTCCGTAGGCTCCTATGAGTTCGTCAACGAGTTTTAGTTGGACTCCTTCAAGAAAGACGCGGACCTCTGTCTTCTTTTGGTCTTTTTTGGGCACCTTCTCATCCTCCTCACTGCAGTAAGGCTACATCTTAACGTCAGCTTAACTGCACTATAAAATAAGTAGACAGGCGGTATTTAAGAGTTTGGTATAAAAACCCCCAAAATTAGTGATTTTCCCGCCATAAACGCAAAAAATTGGGGACCCGCCCTGTAAAACTGTTTGTTAAATTAAGTTTTTCCTTTAACTACAAAACAGGAAATTAGGCCACATCTTCAAAAAAACGTAAAAACTTATTTAAATAATCTCTGAAGACATGTAGGTAGGTTTGAGGTGAAGTAAAAATGAACTCATCAAGAATATTAGGAGGTCTTCTCTGCATTGTTAGTGCCGTCGTGGCAATATTGCATATAGGAATCGGTTACTTCAATCTAGAGGGAATGTTGTTCAATGTTTCCAACGCTCCTACGATTCCTCTAGCATTTGCTCTGCCAGTGACAGTCGTCGTTCTAATAGCTACAGGACTAGGATTTTGGCTAGGATGGATAATGGCAACGACAAAGGAAGCCGAGCCAGCACCAACCCCACCAGCTGAAGAAGAGGAAGCAGAAGAAACTGTTGAAGACGTTACTGAGGAAAAATCAGAAGAAGAATAAGTTCCTAATGCAAGAATTATTTTAAAGCCGGCGACACCTAAAGAGGTAAGGTGTCAGAGTGAATTATAGACGATGGATAATAGTCAGTCTGGTAGCAGCCTTAGCTATATTTTCTTTCTATCATCTATCCACTGCGGGTGATGATTACCAATTCTTGACGACCTCAGACAGTGGTTTCTTTTACGGAATAACTAGAAGCATGGACCAGCAAAACGGGATGATACAAAAGTATGATTTATCCCACCCACCTCAAGGAAAATCGATAGGGAGACAACACCAATTTCAACCGCTAATGCTTCTAACCATGTATAGGGGTTTGAACGCAATTTCTCCGGAATTAACTCTTTATGATGTTCAAAAATTCTTCTCACCTATAATTTTTGCAATCGCTATGATTGGAGCATTCTTAGCAGCCAGAGAACTTGGAGGGGACGTAGCAGGTTGCGCATCGGCCTTGTTTTTCAGCACTTTAGTTGGATCGATTTATTGGACGAAAATTGGAGCCTTCGACAGGGAGATTTCTCTAATTTTCTTCGGAACTTGGATGTTCTATGCTGTTGTTAGAG
>CAYSUV010000099.1:0-5397 GCA_964434275.1 Hadarchaeota archaeon (SeqCode)
TCCTTGTCCCCACTCCACTGAGTCTCAGGCATAATCGCATGCTTCATACTCTCGATCCTCTCCTGAACATGATCTTCCGTCAACAAATCCAACATCCTGTCAATCTCTTGACGTAGAGAAACCTTTCTCTCAAAACCAAACTCGTTAGGCAACTTTCTAGAAACCGCCTCAAACGGGTGCTTATCAGCCTCAACCCTCGGATTCTCCAAACGTTGAATCTTAACATCCAAACCATGATTCTCACTACCAACCTCCCCCACAGTATCAGCAAGTTCTTTAATCTTATAAACACCAGAAACTTGATTCACCACATCATACTGCCCCGGTTCAGGGGGAGAAGAAATCAACCTAACCATACACTGCATCGCATCCTCCAAAGCGATAAACCCTCGAATCTGCTCACCCTTACCATAAACAGTCAAAGGAATCTCCAAAGCAGCCTGACTAGTAAACCTATTCACCACTGTGCCAAACCATTCTTCCACGTCTAGCCTAGTCCTCAAACGCGGATCGGCCGCCACCTCCTCAGTATGAACTCCAAAAATTACACCTTGCATGATATCGTAAGATCTTAACCACCAGTATTTACACGCCTCATAAACATTGTAAGTATCATTAACCTTGCTCACATGGTAAAACGAAGGAGGATTACGAGGCGTCAACTCCCCACCTAAAGACCATTCTCTACCTTCCCACTCTAAAACAGCATCACTTGGAAATAAACCTTCAAACAAAGGACGACCAGTGATGGGGCTGCCATACTCCCCCATGGTATTCCCAGACCAAACCGGTTTTCCATTTCTTCTAACTAACACGATCCCATCGCCGTCTACGTTAACACAGTATACCTTGCCGTCATAATCGATCCATTCATCGGTTTTTTCTTCGTTATGATTTACATGTACTCTTGGGGTCTGACAGATATTGACTTGGTAACCTCCTTTGGTTTCGCTGTGTGATACGATTGCACCGAATCCGCATTTCAAAGCTATTTCTTGTACATCGTCTGCCAGTTGTTTTGAATTCGTAAAGTATCTGAAATTATTTCTGTTCCCGTCCGGTCTATGTTTCCATCCGTCACCCGCAATTAAGGAGAAAAGAAGTTTCTCTAACAAGTCTTTATCTAGCTTTTTGACATCTGGAGGAATGTATTTTTCATTTGATTTACCTAAATCATCAAGATAACTCGCTAATTGTTTCGACCCAATACTGAAAGCGTAACAATTCCCGTCCTCACTTTTACTCAGATTAGCATCTAAATAATCACTTAAAGTAAGAAGAACCTGTTCCAATTCCTCAATACTATCGGAATCCTTACTCTGCTTTATAGTCATCCTATAATTGTTCGGCCTATCCTTCCTTTGTCGTACGTGACCTTCTGCAAGGTACCAACCTAAGAACTTCAACCATGTTTCTATAGGGATATCTATGTCATCTGTGTTTTCATCTGCTTCAGGAAGGGAGAAGTACTCTTTTTCCTCACAATTCCATTCAAATCCAGTATCGTAAACTCTTCGTTCCCCTGCTACGTCGTCTACTGGTTCTAAGCGAAGTTCTTTGTAATCCCTATTACTTCTTTTTTGGGTGAAGATACGGTGATTAGGTGTCACGCAAAAATCAATACGAGTGTTCTGTTGGAGATACATTTCTCCTTCATAATCATATTCATGAATAGAGTTTGGTTTTTGGAACTTAATTCCACGATCTCTTTTATCTCTGGTTGCAACTTTATCCTCTTCTTCAAGATTCTTGAAGAGCTTCCACCCATCCTCTGTCAAAATTTCGGTCTGATTGTCATAACATCCTAATTTTACTAGGGATGCTTCTGGGCAAGATTCTTTCATAGCCCAGAGCAGTCCGAGAGTTCCTAATACATTGTTTCGCTGAACTTCTATTGCGTGACCGGGTCCGACCATTGAGTATGGGGCTGAGGGTATTTCTGCGTAGTGGACGATTGATTCGGGTTGGAATTCGTCTAGGTAGGCTTTTAATTCTTCTCGTTTTGTGTAGTCCATTTCTCTAAAATCTATATCTACGTCGAGAACTTCTTTTGCAGCTTTTAGCCTTTCATCGATATCGTAAATCGGGACGATACTGTGTGAATTTTTTTCGGTTGTGGTTTTTCTTCGGGTGAAATCATCCAATCCGGCGACGTTAAAACCTAATCTTGCTAGTTTTAAGGATAGAGTCCATCCGAGATAACCATCCATTCCAAGAATCAAAACCCGCATATCTTTCAAACGATAACCATACTCTGATTCTTCCCACTCCGGACATTGTTCAAAAGTAATAGTAGGTTGAAAATGACCCAATTCAGGTCTGCGTTTGCATTCGATTAGAGTTTCTTTGTCTTCCGCGTCCAGTCTTGCTTCTTCTTTCGATTGGCCGCATGCTCGGAAGTCGACGTTTCCTTCTAGTTTTGCTGCGGGGCAGTGCCAGCAGGTTTTTTCTGCGTTGTGCGGTGTGTTTCCCATTAGGCTGTCACCTTTTTCTTCATGGCGGGCACTACATCTTCAACTGTTGGGTTTGAGGGTATGTTTATTTGTTTTCCTTTGCCGTAGAGGAAGGCTTCTCGGTTGTGCATTCCGGTTAGGGGGCTTTTTTCGAAAAGGGTGTCGGTTAGTTTTCCTCGGAGGTTGTATCCTGGTTTTGGGACTAGAACGAGGTCTGGAGCTTTTTTGGTTTCTACGCCTTTATAAATTTCTTCTTTCTCTTTTATTTCGTCGATTACTTTTTCATTGTCTATTTTTAGCTCTTTGAATGTGTCTTTTAACTCTGATATTGTTTCTTTCCTCTCTTTTTTGCTTACGTTTCCCTTAGGGTATTTTTCTTTTTTGTTGAGGTATATTCTCCCGTGTTCGAGGGCAAAAGCTTTGGTTTCTTCCTCGATTTTGTTGTATTTTTTCTTTTTTTCGTCATCGCTCAGTTTTAGATAACCTTTTTCTTGAAGGTAGGCGTTGAGGTTTACATTATATTTGACTCTCTCCATTCCGTGATCGGATAACATTATTAGAGAGTCTTCTTCTCCTAGTTTTTCGTCTATTTCCCCGATTATTTCGTCGATTCTTTTGAAAAAGTTGAGAAATTTTTCATGATACTCGTGTTCTGGGTCTTCGTAAGCGTCCCAAAGAAAGTGTTCCAACCTGTCTGTGCCGGTGAATACTAGCATAAAAGTATCCCAGTTATATTGGTTCCAAAGATGCCGGTAGGCTTTTATTCTTGCTTCTAGGGTTTCTTCTAATTCTTTAAAGAGCAATCTTTCGGATTTGTGACCTTTTTCCGAGTCGACATCGATCTTATAGTTTAATTGTTTGAGTTTTTCTAAGAGTGATTTCGGATAAACTGCTTTGTCCATATTTGGTGAGACGAAACCTGAAATGTGACAACCGTCCAATTCTTGGGCGGGATAGGTGGTTGGAACGTTCAATATTACGTATTTTCCTCCGTTGTTTTGCCAGAAGGCTGGTTTTTTAAAGGTGTGAAAGTTGGAAAATGAGAGTGTGTAAGTGCCTTGGATTATGTCTGTGAAGCCGAAGATACCGTGTTCCCCAGGGTTTTCCCCTGTGATTATTGTTCCCCAGGATGTGGAGGATATTGCGGGGATTGAGGAGTTCATCTTTTTGAAGGTTCCTTCTTTTTGGAGTCTGGCGAAGTTGGGCATTATGCCTTTGTTTGTTAGGTCTTGGATGAGGTTGTGCGGTACTCCGTCTATTCCTATGATTACGTTTTTTCCTTCCCCTTTCATTTTAATCAGTTAGTGGTTGTGATTTACCCACCATATAAACCTTTCGGAAAAGTTACTCAAAATCTGAGTAAATACGCGGAAGGTTTTTAAATAGAAACCCACCAACCAAACAACCAAGGCACCACCCATGCCAACAATCACAGACCAACAAATCAACACCCTGCAAAACCTCGGCCTAAAAGAGTACCACGCCAAAACCCTAGCACATCTAATAAAACTAGGAGAAACGAAAGCACCCGAGCTAAGCCAAGCGAGCAACGTTCCCAAAGCAAGAATATACGAGGTCCTAAACCAACTAGCAGACCAGGGTCTAATAGAAAAAAAACCAGGAAGACCAGCAAAATACCTCCCAAAACCCCCAGAAGAGATAATCGACAGAATCATCCATAACAAAAAAACAGAACTTGAAAAACAAGTTGAGAAAATAAAAGAAACTGGACAATCCTTTAAAGACGAATTTCAACCTCTTTATGAATCTGAAACTAAAGAAACCCGAGAAACATTGTTAAAAACCGTATCAGTGGGAGAACCATCCGAGAGAGAAACTGAACTAATGTATAAGAATGCGGAAGAGGAGATCGATATATCCACAAAATCCATGGAATGGTTATCCACAGTAAAAAAGTCCCTCAAAGACGCAATTGATAGAAATGTCCACGTCCGAATCTTATTCCTCTCCCAAGAACTGTTAGAAGACGAAAACATCTCTATCCAAAATGAAAGTATAAAAACCTTAAAAGAAGAATTTCCCGAAGTCGAAGCAAAATTTAGCGAATTTTTACTACCCCTAAGAGGCTCAATCGTAGACCCCAGTTACGATTACACATCGGGAAAAGCACTATTTCTGGTAGAGGAAAAAGAAATCCCACTAACCCTAAGAGAAGCAGCAGTAACGGAAAATCCTAGCTTGGTCGCCGGAATGAAAAGATATTTCGACCTAATCTGGAAACACGAATCTTTCGAAATAGGAAAAAACAAGCAACAAAGCTGACTTCTTCCACTATTACTAGACAGGCGGGCTCCTCGGCACAAGTTTTGTAAACAAATATAATCTATTAATGCCAATTTATGGTTCAGAAAACTTTTTTGAAATACATTGTAGAGAAATACCCGGCCTAAACCATGAAAGAAAAAGAAATACCGAGAGCAAAGCGAATGATAGAATAACTGAAGATGCAGATTTTGATGTGAATGTGGGTGAAGGAGGTGCCGAGAGATTAATTTCTACTCTTGAGAAAGATGATAGATTTGAGTTTGTGACAAAGAATATGGAGCCAGCTCCTACTCCGAAAGTTGAGGAAGTTAAGCAGGGTGGTATTTTTAGTGTGAAAAGGACTGTTGATGATGAGGAGTATAAGATTGATGTATCTTCTTTTGCCGAGAAGACTCCTTCCAAACTAGGGTTTGGCGGGTGATGAATCGGTGTTTAGTTTCACCGACCCCTCCTGATAAGGGATTAAAAGGATGTGGTAGAGACAGGGAATGAGACGGGCCTAAACTGACTGGGGGAGAGTCATGAAAAAGGTCAAGAAGACTTTTCAGGGCGGTGTTGTCAATCTTACCGATGTGAAGGAGAGCCTTCTCGATCGTGAGTTCAAAAATCTTCAAAAGTTTTTACGCGGGAATGAGAATATCGAACTATACTCGGCGAA
>CAYSUV010000100.1:0-5394 GCA_964434275.1 Hadarchaeota archaeon (SeqCode)
GAGAGGTAAGTGAAAGTAAAACCTATTTAAATAGAAGCATGAAGCCTCCCATGAATGTTCTAGCAGGGCTTGCGTAACTGGGGGGTTTGGAGGGGATAGGCCTGACTTTTGTCCATTTGTAAAAAATCCAGAAGCCTTTGAAAAAGCAAAGAAAATATACGAGGAAGATGAACGGGCCAAAAAAATAACGAAAAACGCATCTGCGGTGGAACTGGAAGGATACATGCAATGGCCGAGGCTCAAAGATACTATTGAATTTGCCGAAAAGATGGGTTATGAGAAGATAGGGTTGGCCTATTGTGTGGGTTTGCAGGAGGAGGCGAATAGGGTTGCGAGTATTTTGGAGGATTATGGATTGGAACCTGTGTCGGTTATGTGTAAAGCTGGTGGGGTTGAAAAAGATGAGCTTGATGTTCCGGATGGGGATCGTCTAACTTCGGAGACGGGTTATTTGATTGGTCAGATTTCTTGTGATCCGGTAGGTCAGGCGTTATATCTCAATGAAGAAAAAACTGACCTGAACGTGATAGTCGGCTTGTGTGTAGGTCATGATGCGATTTTCACGGAACGTTCCGACGCTCCCGTAACAACGCTAATCGCGAAGGATAGGCCTACCTCTCATAGTCCGGCTTCGGTTTTGAGTTCTTATTATTGGAAGTCTTTTTTTGATATGGATCAGGTTCTTCCCGAGCTTGATGAGGAGATTGTTGAAAGGATTAGGGAGAGGACGGAGGAGGATTTGGAGGAAATCATAGAGAAGACTATGAAAAGGTTGAGAGGGGAGGAATAGTTTTGAACTGGGTTTATATTTTAGTGAGATTGACAGTGGCAGCATTTTTAGGTTGGCTTATCCCCAAGTATTTGTCAAAATAATACAGTTTTTGATGTTTTTTCGAAACTGTCCAGAATGTTAACTGACTAAACAGTCGGAAAAACAGTTTTGTTTTTAAACCCTTCAAGTTATCGAATCACAATACTTAAAAAAAAGATGTAAATTAAGCCGGCTGATCAGCTGGAGTTATAAATTTCCAAATGTTGACAATTGGGACTCAAAATAGGTGATTGTTAGAAGCAAGTATTTTTCTTTTTACCTTTTCAAAAAACGATTATCGAATCGAAACAAGTTAATTAAACCCGAAATAAAAAATAATCAAAGATGTCTGAAGAAGAAAATGTGAAAAGCCTAGTAAAAAAATCCGGTTATTCGGATAAAGCTATTAGTTACTACACCTCACGAACCAATTTCGACATAATGGAAAATCCCACCGTCAGCTATGCCTACACCGGACCATGCGGAGACACGATGGAAATCTTTCTAAAAATAAACCCGGATGATGGAAAAATAAAGGACGCAAAATTCCAAGCTATAGGTTGCGCCGGTGCCTACGTTTCAGGATCAGCCCTTACAGAAATGATAAAAGGAAAGACTCTAGAAGAAGCCGAGAAGATAGGCCGGGAAGATGTAGTAGAAAATCTAAACGGCATTCCAAAAGCCAAAGTCGAATGCGCTTGCTTAGCCGTGAGAACCTTAGAGAGAACAATCGGAAAATACAAAGAAGAACTAGAGTCTTAGAAATTTTTACCCTACTCAATAGGTCATCTTTAGCTTGACAAGCACAAAATACTCTCTAGCCCCACCAAAAAGTTAGAGTTTATCCAAAAACTCCATTTTCCCAATTTTTTTCTTAAAAATACCAAATCTAACTATTTTCTTAAAAAAAGAATCATGAGAGCTCTCCAAACAACATTTTGACTGGGACAAATAATGACACAAAAGCAGGAAGAATTCCTAACAGTATATAATAAATAGGCCATTGGTTCCCTATGACGGCTGCTGTCGTTAGGAAGAAGGTTAATAGCCAGAATAGTGCTAGGTAAAATCTGATTCCTCTTATATCTCTCGAAATCTTGTTTTTATAGATAATATCTGAGAATATTCTTGATATGGAAAAATAACCGACCGCGAATATGGTTATTCCTATAATCAACGAGATTTGTTTTGTCAAAATTCCGTCACTAATTAAGTTACTTATATCTCCAAATGGGCGGATGCCGCCGATGATAAGATATCCTGCAGGGTTCAGGAAAGTCCAGAAAGATAGCCAGAAAAAAATAAGCGTGAGTTTTTGATTTTTCAAGACTCTTAAAATAAGTAACGCTTGGAGAATTCCGGTAAAAATCAGACAAGTTAAGATTCCTCCGCCGTGAATCAAAGCCATCTGCCAATTTGAAAAATGCCCGGTCCATGCTATGCTCGAAACTTTGTATGGCCAAATATAAGAGATGTTTATATTCGTAATTTTTCCTTCGAATATTTGAACGAATAATCCGTGCCCAATAATTTCATGGATAATCTCAGCGATGATTTTTGTAAAGAATGCTGAAAGGCCGAATATTGTTAGGAATTTTAAGCTTCGGGTTTTCCTGACCAAATATTTTCGCCAGTTTATCAGTGCAGAGGAAAACGTGAACAGGATGTAGAATATTGAGAAATCTATGATAAAATTTCTAGTTATAAAATTTATTTCATTTTGTAGAGGAATCTTGACGAGCCAACTCTTTGGAAGGCCGTAGTAGTAAGCTCCTATGATTGATGCTTCGGGTTGATTTGGTATTAGACCTGTGATGAGGGTGGTTAAAATCGAGAATGTCGCTGGGAGGATAATGTATCTCCATAATTTACTTTGATTTATCCTCATCTCTTCCCCAGTTATACCTGTTAGAGTTAATAGAAGTAATTTTCTCTGTTTTCGATGAGTAACAGTGAGAGTTCCGACTCTGTTCTGACGTGTAGTGGTTTAAATGGTATTTTGCTTATTTTAACAGAACCTCGTGATATAAACATCCAACATGACACAAACAACACTTTAACATCGGCCGAACTATACCCCTTAAACCTCAAAATGAGATACTCTAAAAACGCTACAAACTACGCATAAAAACAGAAGAGTTTAATAACACTCGTCTAGTCTTTCCACTTCTTTTTTACTTCCAGTAATAACGCTAAGACCGGCATCTAAGTTTTCAGCATTACCAGTTATAGAAGATTTTAGGATTGGCCAAGAGTCTAGTCCCATTATTTTGTGGAACCATTCGATAGTAGTTTCGTTTTTATTATTTTGTCTGGTGATGTTTTCAAATGGTAGAATTGTTTTGTTGTCCAGAATGAGGTTATCATTTTTGGATAGGTTTGTAAAGTTTTTCTTTTTCCCCAGCAATATTACTCGATTGATTTTTCCCTCATCAACTAATGTTTGAATGTAATTTTCGTGTTTTTGAGGGATCTGATTATTTTTGATGGGGATTGTCGGGACTTGTAGATAGAACCAGTGGCTTTCATCAAGTTCAGTTTGTGGACTGTCAGTAGTTTTGTATTTGAACTTGTGTGTAGATTGTGAATATGCTACTTGGTCTATACGCAAGTTTGCGGTTTCTTTTTTTATTGTGTCTAACAAGTCCTCTCTGAACAGGATGACGGCATTAGAAGGTCTGTCAATATAGAAGACTCCCGGGTGTCCTGCTTTGTCGGGAATGTTTTGTTTTCTTCCGGTGTAGTCTGCGAATCTTTCCTTTCCTTCATCAGTCAACTTAGCTATCGCTCTCCATTCCTCCCCCCATTCGGATTTTTCAATGTTTTTAATGTGTTCAGAAGATATTACCCTATAATTATCGACAAAAATCTCAATATTTGGACAAGTTAAATCCCCACCTTCGCCAGATTTTGTTCCGGTAGAATCCTTCGTGAGATAATACCCTACTCCAGCAACGACTACGCCAACGATTACGACCCCGATAACTATACTGGTGCCTATTCCTTTATCCTTCCCACTAAAAATATTAGCAAAAAAATTCATAACCAACCTCTTCTAATTTTTTAGAATTAATCCTCTTCTTCTCGCAAATCTTTGACTTTTTCCATCAACTTTTTTTCATCATCAATATTTCTAATCGCTTCCTCTAGATACCTTCCAGCCTCTTCCGGAAGGTCTAACTCTTCCATTTTTTCTAAATAATCCTTGACCACTTGAGCTTTGTTTTTCAATTCATTAGTCAGTAAAAAGCGGAGAAATTCTTCTCTTTCCTCCCCCTTCTTTCGCTCAGTGATATCTTTTGCAAAAGCGAATTCGTATTTTTCTCCGCCATGTTCTAGATAATGGCTGGTTATTTCGACTGGGTAAACTTCTCCATCTTTCGTTTTATGTTCTGATTCGAACTTGAGAACTTTTTCATCTTTTAACTTCTCCCATCTTTCTTTCCTGATATCCTCTCCATGATTCGGATCGACATCCCACACGTGCATCTCATTAAGCTCCTCTTTTGAATACCCTAATCTCTGTCTAACAGTATCGTTCGCATAAACAAATCTACCTCCCGGTGTTATCCAATAGATTTCTAAAGAAGCCTGGTCGACAGAAAAGCCGATTAATTTTTCATGCGATTCTCTCTCAAAATCTTCCGCTTCTTCCCCCATGATTACCCTAATAAAAACAGCCGGTTATCCACTAATATTAGTTATCCCAAAAACAATAATCATCTAAATTTGCTTCAATTCTTGTTCAAAACACTAATTACCCATTAAATACACGATTAGGACATCTTAACCTCCTTCAATACCTGTATTTCGAGGAAGTAATTAACAACTCTATAAAAAAGTAAAACTTAACCTAAATTAAGCAAAGAAAAATCAAGTCTAACCTCTTCTTTAGAAAAAGTTTGAGTGGTGCGAGGGGATTTGAACCCTCGAAACCCTAGTACAGCGCCCTTAACGAGATTAGATAGAAAATCCATATTTCAAAATTCTCCATTTTGAAAAAAAGAATGACGACAGTCAATCTGAAGATTTGTAAATTATCTCATCAGACAAAGGGAGATCCCTCGAAGATTTGCCTACCTTCACGGTAAATGACCCCGGTTCGATCATAAAACGTTGTTCTTCTAAAGAATAAAATTCAAAAGCGCTGGGGTTCAATTGGAACGAAACTTCTTTTTCCTCACCTGGTTGTAATTTCACTTTATCAAAAGCTTGAAGTTCTTTCGGAGGTCGGTCCACCGAACATTCATCATCTTTAATATATAGCTGTATCACTTCGGAACCAGGTCGATCGCCAGTGTTTTTAACTTTAACAGTGACAGTGAAATTTTCTTCTTCGATTTTTTCCTTATCGATTTTCATATTTGAAATCTCGAAATCAGTATATGAAAGCCCGTAACCGAAAGGAAAGAAAGGTTCTACCTCTTCCTCATCAAAATATCTATACCCTACGTAAATTCCTTCTTCATAATGAATCTTCAACTCTTCAAGATCTCCTGGGAATCTACGTTCGTTCTTGTGGGCAGGGTGATCCTCTAAATTTTTTGGATAGGTCACAGGCAATTTTCCTGACGGGGAGATTT
>CAYSUV010000101.1:0-5392 GCA_964434275.1 Hadarchaeota archaeon (SeqCode)
TTTACCCTTCCTTTTGAAAACAAATCATCTGAAGAAAATGAGAAAACAAAGAAATAATAATCTGAAAAATCTTTATAGGGATTTAAAGAATTCAAGCTATTTTAATATCGATTACAGGAGACCCATCAAAAGCATCCAAGCCTTTCACAAATAAATCGTTCTCCTCCCTCCTCACCAACTTCACCTTGGTAACCCCTATCGGATTTGGACGCATAGGACTCCGCAAAGCAAAAACACCCGTAAGGGGTTTATCAGAATCCCCTTGAGGATGAACCTTTAGTATTTCTCTATCATTTTCACCTAATTCGTGCATCCAATACAATACATCGATTTCATTCAAAGAATCTACACCCTCCAAACCCTCAGAATACTCCGGAAAAACTTCTATTTTCATAATTTCCGAACTTTCCGTCTCATGCGCAGTTCCAATAGGATAAATCTTCAATTTTTATTCACCTATACAGTCTCACACTTAAGAAAGCCTCATCACATATGAAAGTTCCAACTCTAGATTACTTTCCAATTTTACAGTCAAAACACCCATAAACTATCTTAAAATCTGTATACCTTCCCAGCAAAATAATTCCGACAAAAACAATCATAAACCCAATCAAATAACTAGAACAGCCGGAGCAAAACACTCTCAAGTTCTCCTAAAAACGACCAACCAACAAAAGCACTTAAATCAAGCCTTATTTATGTGAACATCGAATCTAGCCCCGCCCAGTTCCGAGTTCTTTATCTCGACACTACCACCGTAACTCTCAGCTATTTTTTTCACAAGATATAATCCCATCCCCGAACCCATATCTTTCCCCTTTTTATACCCTCTCTCGAAGATCTTTTCCTTATCCTCATCCGGAATTCCTCTACCATCATCCTCAATACTAACAACCAGTTCTTCCCCTTTCTCCCTAGCCGAAATATTGATTTCTTTACACTCGGAATGAATAATTGAATTTTCTAAAAGATTCGAAAATAATTCCAACAAAAAATGACCGCCTTGAACGTAAAAATCCACATTTTTCAGTACAACTTCTACATCTTTTTCCTCTGCCTGAGGTTTGCTTTCACTTATCGCATCCCCTATAATCCCTCCTAGATTAACGTTCTTAACCTCCATGCCCTCACTCACTTTTCGGAGAGTACTCACTTTTTCAATCAAATTAATACAGTCTTTCACTGCTATAACAGCATTCTCCAAATAACCTTCTGCCCTCTCCGGCAAATCATACCCTCTCAACAACTCATGATAACCTTGGACAATCTGGGCCTTGTTCCTAACATCGTGTCTCAATAAGGAATGGAGGAAATCCTGTCTTTCCTCAGCTTTCTTCTTTCCAGTTATGTCCTTAGAGACAATCACCACAGCCTCAATTTCGCCCGACTTAGGGTTTCTAACAGGGCTATAAGTTCTACTTGACCACCTATCCTCTATCGAAAACTTATATTCTTCTGTCTGAGATTCGCCCGTTTCAAATACTCTACTAATATTTCTCTCAAACCTCTCACATCCCTCACCTACATGAATATCTCTAAACTTTTTCCCAATTATCCAATCCTTATCTATACTAGAAATCTTGCCATCACTCGCCAAGCGAGAAATGTGCTCATCATTTGCGAAAATATAGCGGTGGTTTTTATCAATCATATAAATAGAATCGTTTGAAGCCTCTACTCCTACCTTGTACTGCTTCAGTTTTTCCTCCATCTCCTTACGGTCTGAAAAATTTACTATATTTCCCACAATAGCATTTTTTCCATCAAACTCCGCAAGTGAAGGATTTAGCTGAACCCAAATAGAACTACCATCTTTTCTCAAACCCTTAAATTCGTATTTCGCAGGAAGTCCAGAAATATCACCGGTCAACGCCTGCTTAGTCCAATTCTCAATATCTTCCCTGTAATCTGGATGGATTAAATCTAAAAAGTCTAGTTCTTTTAACTCCTCGAAGCTGTATCCAGAGATTTTAACAAAAGCACTATTGACGAACTTAAATTCTCCATCTTGAAATACGTAAATCCCATCGGAAGATCCTTGAACGCATATATGGTACTTTTCCTCCATTCTTTTTCTTTCTGATATGTCCCTAACCATCGAAAGAACTCTATCCTCACCCCCAACTTTAAACAGATGAGAATGAACTTCAACAGGTATCTTGCCACCATCTTTCACTTTAAATTCCGCCTCAAAAACAGCATACCCCTCTTCAAACAACTTCTCAATTACCCTATCATTTTCAGAACTTTCTAGAATTATATCCGAAAGAATCAAACCTGAAAATTCCTCTCTTGAGTAGCCCAATATTTCACACGCAATGTCATTAACATCCATAATCTTACCTGACACTCCCCCCTCACCCAATTTATGTAAAAAAATCGGATCTCTCGCTCTGTTAAAAATATCGATGAAATCTTTTTCACCAATAGGGAGTTTTCCATTTTCCCGATTTTTTGCGTACTCTACTTCTTCGACTATTGCCTCAACCAGTATTTTATATTGCGAATTCGGGTTTTTCCCTCTTTTTAAGTACCGATTTGCTCCGAGGTTTAGAGCGTTCATTGCGACTTCTTCACTGCCTTCTCCAGTAAAAAATATAAAGGGAATGTCGCTCTTTCTATCTTTTCTTATAATTTCTAGGAGCTTTAATCCGTCGATTTGAGGCATCCAATAGTTAGAAACGATTGCGTCATATTTTTGTGTTTCAAAAAGCGTAAGGGCTTCTTCGGCTGAGTGCGAAGTTGTCACATTTATGGGCTTTTTCCCTTTTTCAAGAAACATTTTCACTTGCTGTAGGAAAGCAGAATCATCATCGACAAACAAAATATTCATAAGGAATTATATTGTCTCTAATATAGATAAAACTTTCTATTAGTGGTTGAAAAGGAAAATAAGGATTAAAAAAGTAATTAAAAACATTCTAAAAGAAAAAAGACTCTCTAAAAGACTGATTTTAGTTAAACAAGGAAATATGAACCTAAAAAATTCGAGGCGATAATTACTAGAAACGCTATGGTTATCGATTTCAAATTATAATTCTGATTAATTATTAAAAAAACTGTAGCTGGCAAAACAGTCCATCCCAATATTGCTCCACCCGCAACTCCAAAAATAGTCTTTAAAGAAGCCGGGTAGTTCCATAAATCAAAAATATAAACCCCAAAACACTCCGTAATCACGGCAACCACAAACCCCAGAGCAGCTACCGCTGAAAAATTTAGAAGTTGTTTTTCTCTTTTAACCCATAATACGTCATTCGCAATAATAGAAACAGCTAGATAAATCAGTATTACCCCGATTCCATCGGAGAGAATCATAATCGTTTGGAAACCAATCACCTCCCAACCAACGTTATAACTTAGAAAAAAAGGCGCCATAAACTCGCCCGGAAAATGCACTATCACTCCGATAATGTAAATTTTCAAGATTAAACGGAATGGAATGTCCGATAAATTATCTATCCTATTAGCCAAATCTTTCAAACCATTCAAACACGATCACTCCTAGCTTCATTCATTCCCTATCAAACTCAGTATAAACCGCTTGCGGGTGAAAATATTCAAAAATCACTACATATCAGGGACTTGGAAGTATTTACAAAACCAACAAGATTAGAAAAATTTATTCCCCCTTCCGTTTATTGGGGCTTTTGACATAATTTATTATTCTGGAATTCTAGTATCTTTGTCCTTTATTTTTCATTCGGATTCACTTAGCCTTAAGGTAGTTCACATTAGTATCGACGAGTTTTCCGATAATAAATCCAAAAGGAGCTTCAAATTTGAAATAAACAGGTATTCTAGTATTTTCTTCCAAATAAACATGCCAACTTTCTGTTCCACCTTCCATTTCAGCCTCACGAAGATAGTGGAGCAATTCCATATCCCCAAACTCAGTCTCTTGGGTGGTACTACCAACAAAAGAAAAATTCTCCCACTCTTTGTCTTTAACCGATAGTGGAGTTCCCTTAGATGTAATATATTCTTGAACCTCATCAATAGTGGTTAGACCCTTTTTAGGAACCAACTTCTGGGTGTACTTATCATTAGAAACATTTGTGACTCTATAAATCTCGGATCCGGATGTACCTCCGACAGACGCTACAACCCCTCTAGTCTCGTAATCAGCATACGCCCCTTCAAAAGGAAAAGGCTTAAAAGCAACGAAATTATCCTCAAGACCATCTATACTCACACGAATAGGTCCATTCTCCACCACAGTTCCAGTAATGCTTATATTTTGACTTTCGCCTTGTTTCAGAGCTACTTTTTTACTCTTGACAACTTCACCGTTAAACTCTAGTTCAGCTTCAAAAGTACCGACCGACCCCCCTACATTCATAATATCAAAAGAAAATGTTTTCGACTCTCCAACGAAGGCTTTCTTCGAACCCGTTTCTAAGTTTTCAGCCGTGAATTTCGCAGACTGACCACTCTGTCCAAAAAGAAAGTACGATCCAACACCTAAAACTAGTATTAATATCCCTACTAAGACCAAAATACTTTTAACTCTCCTTTTCGCTGTTCTCCAAGTATCTGCAAATCTCTGAATTTTCCGTTCCCATTCACTAACCATCTCATCTAGCTTAGTCATCCTAGGAAGCTTTTCCTCGGTCTCTTTGAGTTTCTCATCAGTCCTCTCTATACCCTCCGAAAGTGACCTTATCTTACGCTCCTTCTCCCCCACCTCCCTTTCAAGCTGATCTAATTCACGCTCTCTTTCCTCAAGCAAATCATTCAAAAAACGATCATATCTCTGACTGACAGCAGCCTTCTCAACCCCTAATTTATCCGCCACCTCCTCAATAGAGGCCTCCCCCTCATAAACTCTCTTTAATTGTCGCTCCCATTCAGATTTAGTAGGCAAACACACACCTCAATCACTATCATATTAATCTCTCTACCCGTAAAGGTTCTAAATACTATTTTTGGACTTCTAAATCTTTAGAGAATTATTTTTGACTAACTATCCGAATCAAATGTTACTTTTACAGAACCTATTTCCGGTCTAGAAACGTATGGCTTACCACATTATGGATAATTGTGCAAATGTTTTTTATTTCAAAGTAATTTCTTTCTCTTCTGTTTCGATTATCCATTGTCCGTATGGGTTGAGTTGTCGAGGGAAGTTTGTGATCTCCACCATTCGTTTATTTCCCTTTCGGGAAGAGTGCAAGGTCACATCTGTTTCGTCCCTAATCAAAAGCTCCATTTGGGGTGATAAAATCCCTTCAGTGACTATATATAACCCTATCCCACCACATGACTCCGTAAATCCTTTTATCCTTTTAAATAGCCGTAAAGTATTCTCTTCCCCTATCCATCTAGGTAATGTATCAACTCTGTCAAAAATTAACCTATCCGGTCTAAAATCCTCCATTATCTCCTCCAG
>CAYSUV010000102.1:0-3301 GCA_964434275.1 Hadarchaeota archaeon (SeqCode)
GGTTTAGTGTCTGAGATTCAGAAAGGCCAAGTAGCTACTTATAAAAAAATTGCCGAAGCTTTAGGAAAACCTAAATCTTATCGGGCTGTCGGGAACGCTTTGAACAAAAACCCGAAACCTATGGAGGTCCCTTGCCATCGAGTAGTGAAATCAAACGGTGACATAGGTGGTTATGCTAAAGGTCGAGAAACTAAGAGGGAACTTTTAGAAAAAGAAGGAATCGAAATAAAAAACGACAATATTAATCTCGAAAAATACCTTTTTAGCAGATTCTAAAATCTTGAAAAATCAGAACTATTCTTACTCACTCAAAAACTCAATAACCCACTGCAGAGCTTTCTCAGTAGCTTGTCTCTTAACATCCCACCTATTTCCCGAAAAATGAAAATCCCTAACACTCACACCTTCAGAGTCAGACAAACCGACAAAAACAGTCCCTATAGACTCTCCAGAATCACCGCCGCCAGGCCCCAAAATACCTGTCGTTGCTAGACCTATGTCTGTATCAGCTTTTTTTCTAGTTTTTTCTGCCATTTGTTCGGCGGTTTGTCGGCTTACCGCGCCTTGTTCTTGTATGATTTTTTCCTCCACTCCGAGCGTTTCCATTTTTGCTTTGCTACTATAGGTTACGAAACCTTTTTCGAAATAACTCGAAGAGCCAGGTGTATTGGTAAGTCTATGGGCGAGAAATCCTCCGGTACAAGATTCAGCTGTTGCGATTGTTTTTCCTTTTTTCGTCAGCAGGTGCGCTACTTCTTTTTCTGTTTCTTCTTTCATGCTAATTGTAGGTTTGAGCCTTTCCTTCATGTTTATCTCCTTCAAGTATTTTGCAACCTCTTCAGGGACTAGACTTTCCCAATCTTCTCCCTCTCTAATCCTCCGCCTCACTTCAGTAGCGGACCATTCCTCCTTATTAAACTCATCAACCTTTCTTAACTTTGTTCTGGTCCCTTCAAACAATCGAAGAACAGTTTTAGAATGAACATACAAACAATCGAACGACGGAAGAATAGCCATCACATAATAAGGCCACGCGGGATAACATTCGATATCTGGAATCGGATAAATTTCATAAGGGCCTAAATCGTGTTTTTCTAGCACTCTTCTAATCATTGTTATTCTTTCGCCGCCCGATAATGGGTTTTCCATTTCTCTCTCAACTTGAGCGCTTCCAACCCCTATTATTATCGAGTCGCACTCATCGGCTATCTGTTTGAAAACTGAAAAATGTCCTTTGTGTAAGGGTTGAAACCTGCCGATGGTTAAACCTTTTCCAGACATTTTTACCCTCTTTCTTGAAAATTTACCTTTTTCTAGTTATCTTAACATTTATTTCTTCTTTTTTCTCCGCATTTATTTCATGCGCTAAACTATCCTGGTTTTTCGCGATTTCAAGGGTGTTAGCGCTCCCTATACAGCAAAGTTTTTCTCCTTTAGAAACTTCCCCGAAAGCCTTCACAAACGGAACCTCAAATTCGAAATTATTAACCTTAACCCGAAAGTTCATCCCGGGAGATCCAAGCTCTTCAACCAAACTCTCAGGAATATTAGTAACAAGATTTCCAAAACCATCAACATTGACCACCTCACCACGAATCTCCCCATCTTTTAAAACAGGTTCCATAAAATCTAACAACTCCAAATTCTCAATTACAGGACCAACCTCCGAATACTCCACACCAGAGCTAAGATAAGCAGCGACAGGAGCCATAATATCTCTACCATGAAAAGTATCCGAAACCTCCCCTCTCATCAAATCTTCATTAGAAACCTCCCTAACCTCATCAACCCCAAAGCGTTCAGCCACAAGCGTAAACACACCATTGTCAGGCCCTACAAAGTTCAAACCATTCATAGTTCTCAGGAAAATAACTCTTCTATTAGTCCCAACTCCCGGATCTATCACAGCCACAAAAGTCGAGTTTTCAGGAAAGGTTTCCGCAGCATTGACAAGAATAAACGAAGCATTTCTCACATCATGTTTCGGAATTTGGTGAGTAATATCAACAATTCTAACCTTTGAATCTATCTTCAGAATTGCTCCTTTCATAGCTCCGACAAAATAATCTTTATTTCCAAAATCGGTTATGAGGCATATTGGTGGCATACTTCTATTTCTTGGTTCTTACCTCAGAGTTATTTAACTTGTTCTTCTAATTCCGTCTTGGGATAATAATGCAAGTCGAAGAAGCGAAAAAAGGACGGGCCACAGAGGAGATGCAAAAAATAGCTAAAGATGAAGATGTGCGAGTGGAAAAAATAATCCGCGAAGTGGCTGAGGGGCGGACAGTCATCCCTAAAAACGTGCAGAGGGAAGAATTAAAACCAGTCGGAATAGGCGGCGGGCTCAGAACCAAAATTAACGCTAATGTTGGTACTTCACCAGATTATCAAGATATAGAAGAAGAGGTGGAAAAAGCTAAAATCGCTGTAAAATACGGCACTGACACTGTCATGGATTTAAGCATAGGAGGAGATATCAACAAAGTACGTAAAAAAATCATATCCTCCATAAACGTACCTATTGGCTCCGTACCAATTTACCAAGCCGGTATAAAAACAGCCGCCGAAAAAGACAGCATCGTGAAAATGAGTTCCGACGATATTTTCAACGCAATCCGGAAACACGCCGAAGACGGGATAGACTTCGTGACCGTTCACTGCGGAGTCACAAAAGACACTATCAAATCACTAGAAAAAAAAGGAAGATTAATGAACTTCGTCAGCCGAGGAGGATCCTTTTTAGCAGCCTGGATACTTCACCACGAAGAAGAAAACCCTCTATATAAAGAATTCGAATATCTTTTAGAAATAGCACAAGAATATGACCTAACCCTTAGCCTGGGAGACGGAATGAGGCCAGGTTGTCTGGCAGATGCCTCAGACAAAGCACAATTCGAAGAATTATTCACATTAGGTGAATTAGTAAAAAAATCCAGAGAAAAAAATGTACAGGCCATGGTTGAGGGGCCCGGACATTTACCATTGGACCATATCGAGTCAAACGTGAAACTCCAAAAGAATTCATGTAATGGAGCTCCTTTCTATGTTCTTGGGCCGATAGTTACGGACATAGCTCCGGGATATGACCACATTGTAGGGGCAATCGGAGGTGCATTAGCAGCTTGGGTCGGAGCCGATTATTTATGTTATGTTACTCCTTCAGAACATCTTTGTTTACCCAGCAAACAAGACGTTAAAGAAGGCGTTATAGCTTCTAGGATAGCAGCACACGCAGCAGATGTGGCTAAAGGTATAGATACGGAACTAGACGAAGAAATGTCGGAAGCAAGAAGGGATT
>CAYSUV010000102.1:3346-5364 GCA_964434275.1 Hadarchaeota archaeon (SeqCode)
GGACAGACCTGCTGAGATGGATCCGGAGACTTGTAGTATGTGTTCGGATCTTTGTGCTTTGAAGATGGTTAGGGATTATTTGGAAGAAAGATAGGTTTTGAAATTGATTACCCAAAACAATTAATTATCTCCTCACAAATTAGGGTAAAAGTTCAGGGTGGCTGATCATGAAACTTTTCACGGTTGGACCGGTAGCTTGTCGTCCAGAAATTTTGGATGAAATGAGCAAGCAAATGTTTAGTCATAGGAGCGAGAGATATAGAAAACTTCAAAGAGATACTATCAGTCGTTTGAAAGATTTTTTGGAAACCGATGGTGAAGTTTTTTTGTTCCCCAGTTCTGGTTCCGGTGTTATGGAGAGTACAGTGAGAAATTGTGTCGAAAACAAGATGTTGTGTTGTGTCAACGGTGCTTTCGGTGAGAGGTACGCTGAGGTGGCAAGAGAAAACGGAGTTGAGGTTGAAACTTTGGAAACCGATAAAGGTATGGCGACTAAACCTGAAAAGTTGGACGAAAAACTCTCGTCTTCCCCGGACGTAGAAGCTGTCTCCATCACTTTTAAC
This sequence comes from Hadarchaeota archaeon (SeqCode), assembly GCA_964434275.1. Taxonomy (GTDB): domain Archaea; phylum Hadarchaeota; class Hadarchaeia; order Hadarchaeales; family JAGGTB01; genus CAYLJV01. The sequence goes on from CAYSUV010000102.1 coordinate 3,910, forward strand.
GACACTAGCGTGGGTTTATTGAACCCTGTACCTGAATTGTCAAAAGTAGTTAAAGATCACAACAAGCTTTTGTTCGTCGATTCGGTTAGCGCGATGGGGGGAACCGAAATAAAAATAGACGAATGGGAACTGGATATTTGTTTTGCAAGCTCTCAGAAATGCTTCGGAATACCACCTGGTTTAGCTATTGGAAGTGTAAGTGAAGAGGCGTTGGAAAAATCCGAAAAGTCAGAAGGAAAAGGTTGGTATTTCGACTTGAAGAGGTACCAAGGGTACAATGAGAGAAAAAGCGGAACCCATATGACACCGCCAATCCCGCAAGTCTTAGCGTTGAACAAAAGATTAGAATTGATAGAGGAAGAAGGAAAAGATAATCACTTTGAAATGTATCAAGAAAGAAATAGGATGATTAGAAAAGGAATAAGAGATTTAGGTCTAACCCTTTTCCCTGAAAAGGGGTACAGAAGTCCAACAGTAACATGTGTAAACGCTCCTAATCACAAAACGGGTTTTGAAATCTATAAAGAAATGCAAGAAAAAGGCTTCGAATTAGCAAAAGGTTATGGGAATTTAGAAGATGCTACCTTCAGAATAGGGAATATGGGGTACATCCCGTTTGAAAACATCGAATTAATGCTTGAAAGTCTAGAAGAAGTTTTGGAAAAATAATAAGAATTAATTAAATCCTACCAACTAATTATATCTAGTGAGCACATGCCACTAGAACCGACTGATTACATATGGATGGATGGAGACTTCGTCCCCTGGGACGATGCCAACATTCACATCCTAACCCACACTCTACACTACGGAATGGGAGTTTTCGAAGGAATAAGATGTTATAACACAGAAAACGGTCCCGCTGTTTTCCGACTGAAAGCTCACATGGAAAGACTAGAAAACTCTGCAAAACTAGTCAAAATCGACTTGCCTTACTCAGTAGAAGAGTTCATAGAAGCAACAAAAGAAACCATCCGCAAAAACAATCAAAAAGAATGCTATATTCGACCGATCGTCTACTACGGGTACAAAGAAATGGGTTTAAGCCCACAAGGATCGCCCGTAAAAACAGCCATAGCAGTCTGGCCTTGGGGAACCTACCTCGGAGAAGAGGGTCTAGAGAAAGGAGTTAAAACAACAATTACTGAATGGCGGCGTATTCATCCTAAGATTTTACCCCCACAAGCAAAGACTGTTGCAAATTATGCTAATTCGATTCTTGCAAAGCTTGATGCTTTGGAAAGAAATTATGATGAGGCGATTTTGCTGAATATGGATGGTGAAATAGCGGAAGGGCCTGGTGAAAATCTGTTTATTGTGGAAGATGGTGAGGTTGTTACTCCTCCTTTATCTTCGGGAGCTTTGGAAGGAATTACTAGGAATTCGATTATGGAAATTGCAGAGGATATGGGTATTCCTGTTATGGAAGAATCTATTTCTGAAGGACGGTTATTG
>CAYSUV010000103.1:0-5351 GCA_964434275.1 Hadarchaeota archaeon (SeqCode)
GTTGGAGGAGGGTTTGGTTCGACTGCTGGTGCTATAAAACTTATCCGGACGGTTATACTAGTGATGGCTTTATACTGGCTGGTAAAAAGAGCCATACTGCCTGATAGAGCGATTGTTCCCCTCAAAATAGGTGGTAGAGTTTTTTCGGAAGATGAAGTATTACAAAGCGCAGTATTTGTCTTCGGTTATTTCCTACTCCTTGGAATAGGCTCTTTGATTACCATGGCCGCTCTGCCTGAAGCAAGTGCAATAAATTGTTTCTTCGACTCAGTTTCAGCGCAAGGAACAGTAGGATTATCGGCGGGAATTACGGGCCCTTCAATGCCTTCAGTGGTGAAATTAACTTATATAGCTCAGATGTGGATTGGTAGATTAGAAGTGATTCCTGTAGTATCCCTTTTTGCTTATATTATCGGCGTGACCCCTCGTCGTCGCGATCCGTTTTAGGTTTTCTTGCGAAAAGAGAATATTTTCCTTCCCCCTGTAATTCCTTTTCTATTCTTTTTGCTAACATTTTCTTAGGATCTGGCAGCGATTTTACCCGTTCTTTTAAGTCTTCAAAACTTTCAAATTTTTTGTTTTCCCTCGCTTCGATTATTGACCACATTAACTTCTTACCTATCCCCGGAACAAGTTCAAATTGGTGATAACGGCTTGTGATAGGTGACGCCTCATTGAAAAATTCAAGGTATTTCTCCTCATCCTCATTAATTATTTCTTTTATAACAACAGGTAACTCCGCCTTGGCCGCTGAAGTCAATTCGTTGTAACCGATTCTTCTCTTAACCCTTTCAATCTTATCCCGGCCCTTCTTCCCTATATAAACGCGGTCTTGTGGTGATAGAGAAACATCTTCTCGGGGAACAGCTTCAAGCAAAGTAAGATATTCTTCACCGAGTAATTGTGTTATAGGTTCCCTATACTGGGCTGGTTTTTGCTCATCTGTGTGTCCTTCCGGTAAAAAATCTAATACGAATCCGTAATCTTCATATTTTTTGCTCAAAAATTGTCACCTTCCCCTTTTTCACGAGAAATCATGATTATATAGAAAAATTAGCTCCGATAGTTGTTAATAATTTCTAAAATATCTTCTACTGTTTCTTCTCGAAGAGTTGTTCTCTCTTTCGCAAAAATTAGCCGAATATCCTCCTTAGTTTCAGGCATGTTATTAGCTAAGATGACTGCTTGATGTTTTCTAATTTTAGGAATTTCGAGTAATTCTTCCATCATCTCCTCCGTTTTTTCCACCGATAATTGAGAGAATTTTTGGACGAAATCATATGCAAGCCTTTGCTCAAACTCTAGCTCTTCCCCTTTTTTCTTATCTTCTAATATATCAAGGGTTTCTGCAAATGAAATCGGTTTTTCTTCTATGATTTCATCACCAATCATTCTTCCACCTTCTCTAAATGTTCTGCTCTTGAAATAACTTTTTTGTACTTATTTCCATCTTTTACTTTAATTATGAAAGCTTTTCCCTGTTTCCCTGTTATAACTCCGGTCCTTCCATGGAATTTAGCGTCTGGTTGCCCTTTAGGTACGCTTGGTTCGATTTTGATCGTAGCTTTGGAGCCGACCTCGAAATCTTGAATAATTTTGTTTATTGAAAGTTTCCCCCGCTCTCTAATATTTTTTCTAAATTTTTTGCGGGTTTTACTTCTCTTACCTTTCGATTTACTCATAATTGTGGCCTCCGTTTACTTTTACACTTTCATAAGTAGTTTTAAACCTTGTTCGTTAACTATTTAGCTTAAACTTGTTTGAGTGCTTTGTCGATATTAGTTTCAATAAATCGTGTAGTTGTAGGGTTAAAAAGCTTTCTTTTAAGAGTCTATTACAAATAGATTGTTTACAAAGGCAAGCTGTGTATTCTTAAAGAGCATGTGAAAATAAAACGAAATTTTTATTTATTCAAAAAGCTGGCTTAGATTAATTAGGATTATAAAAAAATGTTGAATAATCATACTAGAAAGTGTTGCAAAGATAAGGATGAAATGTATCAGAAGGAGGTGAGATAGATTGAACAATAAGACTGATCAAGGTCTTCCCTCAGGAATTGTTAAATTTACGGTGACTAGAGAAAAAGTAAGGGATATCTTAAGCGACGAATATAATGCGAATGTTGAGAGTTTTTCCGTTGAAGATGAAGGGGTTTCGATAAGTCTTTCGGTATCCGGAAAAGGCGAAGAGGAAGAAGAATTTGAAGAAGACACCGAAGAAGGATTTGAAGAAGAACTTGAAGAGGAGGAAGAACTTGAAGAAGAAAGTAAAATATTCTAAAATATAAACCTGCTTTTATTCTTTTCAAAATCCATCATTATTAACAGGCTGAATGGTATGGACACCATTTCAAAAAAAGCTTAATCATAAAACAAGTTTGAAGGTAAAATAAGTCCTCAATTTACAAATAATAGACGCCGTTAAGTGTAGAAGGGTATAAATATAGCTTTCTTGAGCTATTTAAGACAATCCAAAGTTTTAAATGCGTTTTTTGTAATAAAAAACGGTTTCAAATATGGAGAAAAAATATATCGTTTTAATTATACTGATAATAGCAGGAGGAGTTTTTGGAACGATTTTCGCCAGTGTTTACTATGTTTCTACACCTTCTGGAGGTAATCAGATTTCTCTGGACCCTACAAGTGATTTGATGACAGGCGAAGATGTTCCTGACAATTATGAAAAGCTTACAGACTTAGGATGGGAGAAAAAACAAGTAGAGTTTAATGGTATATCTGTGGAAAACGCTGCTTATCGTGTATGGAGGTCCCCTCAAGCTAAGCAGGTTGCTGTAATGGGATTTGTGTGCCCTACACCAAGAGCGGCGAGTAATATGGTTGGTTGGGCGGATAATTATTGGAGAAATGGTATGGAAGAAAGCGGATATCATGCGTCTAATACCAATTTACCTGTGTATGGAATTGAAACGGAAAGTTTCATGTCGGAAAATGGAAATTATATAGGGTATTTTGTTTCGTTTAGAGTGAAAAATGTGGCTGTGACTGTTACAACGTCGAACCTTACTAAATCGGAAACTGAAAGTTACTGTGAGATGGTTGAAGAGAGGATAAACAATAAAAAATGAAAATATCTCTTTTGTACCTTTTCCGATTTTAGGTTAGTGAAAATGCTAGATTGGAAAATTTTCAGATACCACCTATAATTAGGAAAGTATATTTTAACTTGCAGAAGTTTAACCATTTTCTCGGACAAGTCGGTCCAGCTAGATAAGAGTCAAAAAAGAGATTGGGGGTATAAAAACAAGAATAGAAATCAAGACGGAAAAATCTAATCTAAACTTAGCGCTTGAACGATTTTTAGCTGGCTTTATACTCTAAGTTTTTTGTGATTCAATTCAGTTGAGAGTACGGAGGTGTGTAGATGGTTTCGATTTTTGTGGAAATTATTTGAAGAACAGATTAAGTGTATATGTGTACCTTTATTTTTTTCGACAATTTGTAATTCTGATTCATAATTGGTTATCTTCAAAAATAGGTGAAATATTTCAATCATCTAAATTTTTACTGTTTAGTTTTCATTTGAAGTCTTTCGGCATTTTGTCCATCAGGCTTTTTAGGTCGCCTCCTCCGGGCATTCTGCCTCTTGAGAAAGATTTTAGCATTTTTTTCATGTTTTCGTATTGCTCAAGTAGTTCTTTTACTTCTTCTTTTGAGGTGTTTGATCCTTTTGCTACTCTTTCTATTCTAGAGCTGTTGAGGACGTCAGGGTCTTCAAGTTCTTCGTTGGTCATGGATTGCATAATCAGCTTGAAGTTGTCTAGTTTTTCTTTACCAACTTTCATCTCCTCTTCAGGGATTGACATTCCTATTCCAGGAATCATTTGAAGTAATTTTTCTAGAGATCCCATGTTGCTTATCCGTTCAAGTTGTTCGTAAAAGTCCCCAAGTGTGAGTTTGCCTTTCATAATCTTTTCCATTTTTTCTTTGTCAATGTCTTCAGGTTCTGTGGTTTCTTCGATTTTTTCTAGCAGGGTTTCTATATCACCCATACCCAGAAGTCTTGAAACGAACCTTTCGGGTTTGAATTTCTCAATGTCTTCTATTTTTTCTCCAGTCCCAATGAAGTTGATAGGAGCACCAGTAGCCGCTACAGCGGATAATGCTCCTCCTCCTTTTGCTGTCCCATCGAGCTTGGTAACAAGAATAGATCCGAAATCGGTCGTTTCTTTAAAAGCTTTTGCTTGGCTTTCCGCTTGTTGTCCTAGAGTTCCGTCTATTACTAGTATAACCTCATCAGGATTTATCTCATCACTAATCTCTTTCATCTCTTCCATCAGAGCTTCTTCTTTTTGGTGCCGACCAGCTGTGTCGATAAGAATAACATCTTTAGATTCCTCCTCAAAGTTTTCAACACCTTCTTTCGCTATCTCGACGGCATCCTCCGCTTCGGGATCTCCGTATAAGGGCACTCCGATCTCTTCTGATAATTGTTCTAACTGTTCATAAGCACCGGGTCTATAAGTATCGGCAGCTACTAGAGAGGGATTGTATCCTCTTTTCTTGTAATGAGAAGCTAATTTGGCTGAGGATGTAGTTTTTCCGCTCCCTTGAAGACCTACTAGTAGCACTCTTACGGGTTCTTCTTTTTCCAGGTCGATTTCTTTTGATTCTCCTAGGAAGGTAGATATTTCTTCGTATACGATTGTGATTATATATTCTTCTTTTGACACTCCTTGCGGCGGTTCTTCTTCTAATGCTCTTTCTTCTATTTGTTGAGTTGGGTTAAGGACTAGTTGAACATTAACGTCTGATTGGAGCAGTGCTTTTTGAATATCTTTAACCAGTTCCTTGACTGTTTTTTCGTCAATTCTTCCGGATTTTGTTAATTTTTGTAATCCAGAATGTAAGGATTCCCCTAATTTTTCTAAAACCATCGTTGCACCCTTTGTTTTTTAGTTGTACTTTTTCTATAAAACGGATAGGTTAATGACTTTATAGTTTACAAAGCTATTTTTTAGACGAGAAAGAGTATCTATGTGGAAAGAAAATGTGATTTCTTTCGGGTGTTTTATTGAAAAATTTGATTGATAGTTGGGAAGAAGAAAAGAGTCTATTTATCGAACCGATTTTTTTAATGTGTGACTATGACGGTACTTTAACTCCGATAGTAAAACGGCCGGAACAGGCGACTCTTTCTTCAGATATGAAGGAAAGAATTATCGAACTTTTGAATTATTGTCCGATTGCCGTTATAAGCGGAAGGTCTTTAGATAATCTTAAATCGAAAGTTAGCATCGAGGGAGTTTATTATTCCGGGAATCACGGTTACGAAGTGAGTGGGCCGGGTATTGATTTTGTTAAAGAGGAGGCTAAGGAGGCTAGAGGGAGTAT
>CAYSUV010000104.1:0-5300 GCA_964434275.1 Hadarchaeota archaeon (SeqCode)
AATATCCCAAGCACTCTCAAGAGTACTAATAGGGGTAGAAGGCCTATCCATCATTTCATGCATAGGTCTAAACCTGCTGAAATGAATAGGAACCTCCGGATTTAAATCCTCAACTATCCAACTACACAATTCCCGGATCTCCTCCGGGTCATCATTTTCACCAGGAATTATCAAAGTCGTAATCTCTAAATGAACATCGTTCTCAACGGCCCATTCGCAAGTTTTTAGTACGGGTTCTAGTTTCGCTCCTCCGCAGATGTCTTGGTAAAATTTTTCGTTGTATGCCTTTACGTCTACGTTCATTCCGTCTAGGTAGGGTTTTAGTTCGTTCCATCCTTCATTGTTCATGTACCCGTTTGTTACGAAGACATTGTATAATCCTTCTTTTTTTGCGAGTTTTGCCGTGTCTAGAGCATATTCGAACCAGATTACCGGTTCTCCATAAGTGTAGGCTATTCCTTCACAGTTGGTCTTTTTTGTCCTTTCTATAGCTTCCTCAGGTGTAATTCGTTCGGTGCCTACTTCTTCGACACTTGATTGTGAGAGGGTCCAGTTCTGGCAGTGTTTGCAGCTGAAGTTGCAGCCCGCTGTGCTCATTGAAAATACTCTAGTTCCTGGATAGAAATGGTATAACGGTTTCTTTTCTATAGGATCGGGATTTGCGGAGGTCGCTTCGGCGTAGGCTATTGTGTAGAGTTCTCCGTCAATGTTTTTTCTAGCTCTACAAAAACCGTTTTCGTTGGGCGGGATTAGGCATTCTCGAGGACATAAGGTGCATTTTACTTTGTCTTCCGGCTTTTTTTCCCAGTACTTTGCTGGTTTTTTCATCTTTTTCCTCTTGTTTTACTTAGAAATTGTTTGTTTAATTTTTTAATCCTAAGAAGCAGGAATATCTTAAGATGCTTAAGACTTATTAAGCTGCTTAATAAACATTTAGGTCAACTATGAATGAAGAAACTACTCAAATTCCCGTAAAAAAAGATACGAGGCAAAAACTCAGAAACATTAGCGTGAAGGGGGAGACATACGATCAGCTCATAAACAAATTGATTACAACGAGAGAAAAATTCCAAAAAATTCGAAGATTCAGAGAATGGTTTGAGGAAAACTTTCAAAATCTAGGATTTGACAAAATAAAAGAGACTAAAGAAAGGGGCTCTCCGAACTATGTAATGGAGAAAGATGGAGAAGAAATAAGAGTGGAGCTAGAGACCTTAGCGAGTAATTTTCTTAAGCACGGACACGATTCGAAAAAGATAGATTTGGTCATCTGTTTATTGAAGGATGAGGAATTACCTGTAGAATCACGAGAAATCACGGAATTCAAGCTTACCCCAGAAAAAGTTGAGAGCCTTTCGAATGAAGCAAAATATGGGAAGATTTTACTTCTACTAGAATTAGCTAGGGTAGATGCAAATATAGAAGCATGGGAGACTTCACCTCAGGAAGTGGCCAAGAAAATCGGTGAAAACAAGACAGCCGTTTCTAGATGGCTTGAGGAGCTTTCGAATCAAGGATTCATAAATCGAGAATCTAGTCCTAAGGGGGAAGAACTCATTTTAACCTCAGAAGGTTTAAGATTTTTGAGATCAATCTGGCTCGATTTGAGAGAAATATTTGGTGAAGTGCCCGACAAGATTGAGTTAGTCGGACAAGTAGTTTCGGGCTTAGGGGAGGGAAGTTACTATATGGGTAAGGAAGGATATCAGAAACAGTTTGACCAAGAGCTCGGGTTTGAACCATATCCCGGGACATTAGACTTGAAATTAAAATCGGGATCCTTAAGATTGAAAAAATGGTTAGAGATAGAAACTGGGATAGAAATAGAAGGATTTTCTACAGATGAAAGAAGTTTCGGAGCGGCGAAGTGTTTTCCTTCGAAGGTAAAAGGACAAGAATCAGCGATAGTTCTGCCTTTTAGAACACATCATGAGGAGGATATTCTTGAAATAATTTCGCCTGTTAAGCTAAGAGAAAAGTATGATCTTGAGGATGGAGATGAGTTAGAGGTGGAGGTAGAAATATGAGCGTTCAAAAGGCGATTGAAGAGATTCGAGAGGGAAACTTCGTTCTTATTCGAGATGCTTCTGACAGAGAGGATGAAACTGATATGGTTATTGCGGCGGAAAAGACCCAACCTGAAGATGTTGCAAGAATGCGACAGGATGGCGGGGGTTTAATTTGTGTTGCTATTCACCCTAAAGCAGCGAATAATCTAAAACTTCCCTTTATGTCAGATATTTATAAAGAAGCCTCCTCGGACTTTGAAATATTGAGCTCTGCTGAAGCTGATGATATTCCTTATGGTGAAAGATCTTCTTTTTCCATCACTGTAAATCATAGAGAAACCTTCACAGGTATAACCGATAGGGATAGGTCTTTGACGATTAGAGAGTTAGGAAAATTAAGTGAAAAAGCTTTCAACGGAGCGTCGTCGAGAGAATTCGGAAAAAATTTCCGGACGCCAGGACATGTTCCTTTGCTTAGAGCAGCAGATAATTTGTTGGAAGAAAGGCAAGGCCACACAGAGTATTCGATTGCTTTGATGGAGATGGCGGGAGTAAAACCTGCAGGTGTGGTTTGCGAGATGATGTATGCGAATACCAATAAAGCGATGAGTGGAAATAAAACCCGTAAGTATGCGGAAAAGCATGGTTTGGTGCATTTGGAAGGAAAAGAAATTACCAGAGAATATATAGAATGGAAGTATCCAACCCGAGATGATGATAAATGGCACGTATCGGGCTAGTAGACACTACCTTCGCTAGATTTGATATGGCTAGCGTAGCAAAGAAGAAACTAAAAGAACTTTGCAGTGTCGGTTTTAAACACAAGACCGTACCAGGAATCAAGGATTTGCCTGTTGCCTCAAAACAACTACTCACCAATCATGACTGTGATATCGTCATGGCTTTCGGCATGCCAGGACCAGAAGAAATAGATAAACAATGTGCACACGAAGCATCTACCGGCCTAATTGAAGTTCAGTTGATGACGGACAAACACGTAGTAGAGGTTTTCGTCCACGAAGATGAAGCAGAAGATGAAAAAGAACTGGCCGAACTAGCGGAAAATCGTGCAAAAGAACATGCTCAAAATGTTTACAGATTATTGTTTGAACCTGAAGAACTCAAAAAACTGGCCGGGACCGGGCAGAGAGAAGGATTCCCGGACGCCGGGCCTTTAAGGAGGTGATAGTTTGGTTAAGTTAGGTATTTGTGCTGCTGAGTTTCATTGGGATATTGTTGGAGAAATGGTAGAATTTGCTAAAAGACACGCTGATTTTCTAGGAGCAGAGGTAGTGGAAGAAAAAATAGTTCCAGGAAGTTTCGAACTTCCATACGCTGCTAAGAATCTTGTAGAAAGAGAAAATGTAGACGCGGTAGTCGCTCTAGGTGCAGTGATAGAGGGAGATACGGGCCATCACGAAACAGTGATGAATCAAGCCTCACGAAAGATAATGGACCTTTCGCTCAGATATGAAAAACCCATTAGTCTGGGAGTATCCGGCCCGGGCGAAACTCGAATGGAGGCTGAAGAGCGGATAGATGAATACGCGAGACGAGCTGTAGAGGCGGCCGTTAAGACCTGTCAGAGAGTTGAGCAGGAATAGAACATGCAAATTGGAATAATAGCTATAGGATCTCATGAAGAGGATCATGGTCCGGCACTACCGCCGGACACTGATGCTAGAATAGCGGACCACATCGGTAGGAAAGTAGCTGAAGAAACAAGTGCGGAATTTTTGGGGACTTTAGATTCTTCACACGAGTTTTTGGATATAAACACGGGTAATCACCAATCAGTTCCGGAGGTTTTAGAGGAACTGGAGGAAATAATAAAAAAGTCCAAAGATTTAGGATTCGAAGCAATTCTGATTGTTAACGCTCATGGCGGAAATCAAGAGATAGAAAAACACCTTGAAGAATTGGAGGAAAAAACAAAAATAAAGCTAAAAATGGATTCGACAATATGCCAAATAGAAGGACCTCATGCTGGTTCTGGAGAGGTTAGTATTGGGGCTGTTTTAGGGATGACGGATGAGGCAAAAATCGATGAGCAGTCGAATGTAGAAAAGTATCCTGTGGTTGGGTTTGTTGGATTTGATCATGTCCGAAAGAGGTATGAATGGGCTGAAGAACACGCTCAAGAAGTTATTAATCAAGGAGTTAAGGTCGATAAGGATTTGGGTAAGGAACTTCTGGATTCGGCAGTCGCAAGTGCGGTTGAAATGATTCGTGATTTCAGTAGTGAAAACTGAAAAATTATTCGGATTGGAGAAGCTCTAGTTTTTCACCAATTTCTATAAATGCCCAAGCCCAGATTAATGATTCGTAGCTTTGGATTAGTTTACCTTTTTCGAGAAAATGTTCTGAATCTTTCCTATATGCCGAAGAATTTTCTAGTATTTCTTTTCCTTTTTCCCCACTTGCCTCGACTTTCGGTAATTTCTTATCTAGTTTTTTACTCCATTTTCCTATTTCTTTCTCTAGTTCATTCTTTAACATATTTCTCAACTATCTTATCGGGAGCATCCGCTAGTTTTTTCAGGGCTTCAGCTTCAATGAAATGCAATTTTCCAGGTACAATCAAGACATGAGGAGGATTTCCAAAATCTTCTTTTGCAAGATTTTCAGCGGGACCAGCCTTTACTTGACAGTCTTCTGAATCCGCTCGGGCTACAACTACGGTTAGAGTCTGTGCGGTGAAAACATTTCTATTCATCTTCTTCTCCAAGTTCAGTAAGTAATTAATCGCTTCATTTGCAGACAAGTATTTTTCTTTTTCAGCTTCGATATCTAACAAGAATAAAGTGTGTAGATCAAGTTGTTGATTTTTTTCCAAAACGTCATATGGGGTTTTAGAAGGTTTCTCGGGAAAAGGTAATGTTGCTGATTTTCCAAACTTGTAACTCTGCAGACCGGCTTCCCCACCTGCCGCAGTTTCTATTGAGGCCCCATGGATAATCTCAGTTTCAATTCCAGCATCAAAAGCTCTCAAACGCAAATCAACATGAGTAGTGGCAACCATCGGATCCCCCGGAACTAAAAAAACAACCAACCCCTCTTCAGCATCCTCAATAACTCTATCAGACTTCTGCTCTACATCTTCTCTATTCAAAACCTCAATAGAATTATTGATTACCCCCTCCAACTTATCCAAGTTAAGACCAGGAACCAAGCTTGTATAAAACTCACCATAAACAACATCAGCAGAACGAGCGACTTCCAAGCCCTCCAAAGACAAACCAAGACCACTCAGACCTAAGCCGACAAACACCAACACACATAACACCACAC
>CAYSUV010000105.1:0-5281 GCA_964434275.1 Hadarchaeota archaeon (SeqCode)
GGAACAGGCTCAGTCGCAGTCGAAAACATCGGAATCAGATCAGTCTGGCTCAGCTCCGGCAAACAAATAAAAGGAGAAAAAACACTCAACCTCTCCGGAGTAAACACAATCCTAATAGACATTTACGGAAAAAAATCCATACCCCAAAGAAAATTCATAAAACAAGAAATACTACTAAACGGAGAAACAAAACTCAGCAAAAAAAACAATGGATTCAAAAAAATGAACCACGAAATAGACGTCTCAAACTACGGAAACAACACAAAATTCACACTCAAAATAAACAACAAATCCATCCACGACTGGCCGTCCCCCACACTTGCAGTCGATGCTATTAGATCTCAAGAACTTCAAAACACTTCTGGTACATACAAATCAAAATGGCAAAAATTCGAAGGAAGTGCCGCTTGGGATAATTTAAAAGTGACGGCAGATTTGAAAAACAACACCAGTGCTAGTATCACTTATCAAGTCAGCAATAACGGGAAAAGCGTTCGAAACAGTGAAAAAATAGAACTGGAAAACGGAACTAACACTTACAATCTTCCTGGATTAAGCGGGAAGTACTCTAGAATAAAAATCACACTAGAAACCGGAGATAAAACAATTACTCCAAAAATTATCTCGGTACAAGCAAGCTAACCGCTAAACTCAGCTAGAACGGTGGTAAAAACCGGACCTCTAACATCTATTTTCTTATTATTGTTCGTGATATAACGATACCCGGGTTTTGCCAAATCCAAATTAATATCATTCAAAGATTCAACTATGGGAACTCTCACTTCTTTCTCGTTCTCCCCCTTATCTACAGCTTTCTCAATCTCTTTAACAGCAAGATTAGAAAACGCCTCGATATATGTAATACCCGTATTAACACCTTTATTTCTAGCATTTTGCAGAAAATCATTATCCTCCCACCCGCTCGGAGGAACTCCGACGATATTCCCATCGTAAACGAAAACCTCATTAAAAGCAGCCGGACCGATCAATTTGGTGTTATCTTCTTTTTCCACGAGTTTCACTCGAATTTTTTTATTTTTTAACTCACCTTCAAACAATTCGAACTCGCAAGGACTAGGTTCATCTTTTCGCCTCTCCGCTTCTTTTTTTATCAAATCAACTAGTTTACGACCAGTTTCTGAGTTTGGTTTATTTTTTATCTCAAGCATTTTGGAAATCTGCTCGTCCGACAGTTCTAAATCTTTATACTTATAAGGGAAAACTATGGATCTTATATCCTCCTCCCCAGTCCTAAGCATCAATATCCTCTCCAACCCGATTCCTAGATTAAAAACAGGATAGGGAATCTCATAGTTAGCCAAAGAAACCGGACTGTAAAACCCGGCATTTCCTACTTCAATCATCTCTCCCGTCTCGGGATGGTTAACAAAAATTTCAAACTCCGAATCTGGTGCATAATATTTCGAAGTAGCGCTCTTAATCTCACATTTCACCTCATCAAAACCAACCTTTTTTAAAACCTTCCGAGCGATTCTCTCTCCGTCATCAAGACCCATCTCATCCGCCATAATCACTAAAGAAGCCGTCCAAGACCGGTATAAATGAGTCTCATCCAATTCTTGTTCTCGCCTATATTTCGGACCTACCGTGAATAGTTGGATGGGAAGAGATTTGCGATTCATCATTTCTTTTAAAACTGAAAACCATCCCGCAGTTGTATGAGATCTGAGAGTCATGTCTGAAGGAATCGGTTCAAGTTCTTTGAAACTTTCAAATAAAGACAAAATATGAGAAGCTTCTCCCTCTTTCAAATCGAGCTCTTCCACTAAACTTTCTATTAAATCATCAGAATCAATCTCTCCTTTTTTAAAATCCCTCAAAACAGTCTCAAGCCCTTCAACATCATCAAACTCCGGAACATTCTCCCTAATTCTCTCCAAATCATCCTTACTTACACCCAAATCAGACCGATCCAAACCGGCCAAGAAAAAAATCCGATCTAAAATTATCGGTGCTTCTGGCCCATACTGCTTCTCAATCTCTTCCCTGCTTATAAGAGCAGGAACAACCACCTCTTCAAACCCAGTGTCAACCAAAGTTTGTCTAAACTCTTGAACCAAATCAAACAACGGATGGCCAGACCCTTCACCTTCTAAAGAAAACCCCCCACCCGACTTCTTTATCAAACCCTCCGACTCAAGCCAAGCCTTTTCATAATCTTCTTCCGCCTTTTTCTTAAGTTCATCAATATCGAACTCCATTATTCTTCCAACCCCTCTTCAACGTTTTTAAGAGCATTTTCCAGCCTTCTCTCTCTAATCGCTCTAGTAATATCAGCCCTAGTCTTTTCCAGACTTTTCCTAGCACCATCCCTCCTGTGCTTCATTCCCGACAAAATAGAATCAGGATAATCAAACTGCTCTAACTGGTCAAAAATCTTCTCCATCTCTTCGTGTACACGACGAGCTTCCTCCAACTCATCCTCTCTAAGCAAGTTTAAAACATGTCGACGCAATTCTCCAACAGTTTCAGCCAATGCCTGAGCATATGATCTATAAAGAACATTTAACTCGTCCGGATCCGGAACCTCCTCCCCCTTTATCAACGCTTTCGTTATAACCGCTTCTGAAAACTCTCTATGAGCAGCAAGTAAAGAACCGTGGCTTAAAAAATGAGGTTTTTTTTCTATAATTTTGTTCAAACTTTTTATATCTTCTTTAATTTTCTCGATTTTATTTTCATACACTTCTTCATCTCCTCGGTGAAAAGCTGCCATTGCACTTGAAGATTTTCGAATTGCGTTATGAGCGACGTCAAGCAATTTTTCCCGATTTTCTTCTTGGTTATCCAAATATTTCCGAATTTTATCTACTTTTTCCCGCATAATCTCACCAAAACATAATCTATTACCACTCTTAAGTGACATGTGCATGCCAAACAATGATCATTAACGTCGAAACTCTTCCGTTGGTCTAACCTTGTTAGTCCTTTTATAACGCGTTTTTTCTATCGCGTTCTTTTCTTCCAAGTTGTTTAAAAGGGCACTTAGTTTTGACTTTGAAAAATCTAACTTTCTCCTCAGTTTGTCCTGTCTTGCTACGCCTTGTTCCATGACGAGTCTCAGAACTTTTTCTTCGTCTTCACTCATTGCCATCATGGCGGTTTTAATAGCTCTTTCTTTCATGTAACGATTCACAAGCCAATATAGAACCCCGCCAACCACGGTCGATATTGAAACTAGTAAGGCTATACTAATCGCTATAGATTTGAAGTTCACCCCAGGCTCCCCGCTTATCAAAAAGAAAAGGATTATCCCCAACCCACCTTGGAGAGCCACTACCAATATTACGAAATTTATCAAATCTCTGATTTCCATCGGTTATTATTAGGGTGTGAACCGTGTAAATACGTTTCTTTTCTAAAAACAGCTCAAAACGAAATAGAGAGAAATATAAAAGTTTATGAACGGTTCTGAACGGTCTTAGGGTAAAAAAACAAAAAATATTTCTTAGAAAAATTCATCACTAGCCCAGAAAAACGGTTGTTAGAGATTCTTTAAATAAAGCGCACCACACGAACTCAATTGAAAGCAGGTGCAAAAAATGAGAGAAGAAGAAAAATTACCACATCGGCTACACGAGCTTAGAGAAATAATTATGGAAGAAAACAATTCAAACTCCACAAAATATGAAAAAAAAGGAGGTGAAAAATAATGCTTAATCTAACTCAAAAAGGAGTCGCAGGACTAACCGTCGCAGCCGCAGTAGCAGTTATGGCAGGAGCATCCGTCGGAACCCCAATGGCTGTAGACTCCCTCGCAGATCAACAACCAGACAGTGCACTCTATGGACTAGAAAAAGCAGGCGAAAAAATAAAAGAAGCCACCTACGCGAGCGGACAAGACTGGCAACTAGCACGCGCGAAAGAGAGAACTCAAGAATTCGAAAAGATGGCAAACGAAAACAAAGCAAAGAAATTTGAAGGACTGTTAGAACGCGCTGGAGAACGGTATCAGAAAGCTGCCCAAAAAGCGAAAACAGCGCGAGGTCTTAAAATAGCAGAAAACGCAATGCAAAAACACATAGCTGTTCTAGAAAATGTGAAAGAAAAAGTACCCGATGTAGCCAAACCAGCAATATCTATGGCAATATCAAAAAGTTCACAAGGACAAGCAGCAGTTGCGAGTATAGTAGCCGGGGATAACGAGGGAGAACTGAAAGAAAACACCAAGGAACAAATAAGGACAAGAATGAGAGAAATTGCACAAGAAGCCAAACAGATGAAAAACCAAGTCCAAGAAAACCTAAAAAAAGAAGCCTCCCCCAACAAAGTTGTCCAAAACATCGAAATCAGCACAGCAAAGAAACTATCAGAACAGGCAAAGAAAGCAATAGGACAAAACAAAGGAAAGGTAGCAGCACAAATAGCAGAAGAAGCCGGCAACAGAATTAGAGCAGCAGCCGAAGCCTCCGAAGATAACACCGGTTTACAAAGAGCCATCGAAGCAAGTCAAAAACACATTCAAGTCCTAGAAAATGTTAGAGAAAAAGTACCCGATGTAGCCAAAC
Source organism: Hadarchaeota archaeon (SeqCode) (assembly GCA_964434275.1). Taxonomy (GTDB): domain Archaea; phylum Hadarchaeota; class Hadarchaeia; order Hadarchaeales; family JAGGTB01; genus CAYLJV01. The sequence goes on from CAYSUV010000105.1 coordinate 4,530, forward strand.
CAGCAATCACACTAGCAATAGAACAAAGCACCAAGCGAATGAAAGCTCTCGAAAATATATCGGAAAACGGAGTTGGGCCTGGAGGAGCGATTCAGGAGAAAGTAAAGAATCAGATAAGGGAACGGATGCGAGAAATTGCGGAAAATCATAAAAAAGAAATGAAGCAGTTGCAGGAACAAATAAAAGATGCTGTTGAAAACGCGAAAAACGAAATTGAGAATATAGTGAAGAAATACAGAGATAAATTCGGTGAAAATGAAGAAAATGATGAGAAAGGTGGTCCGAAAAACATTCCTTAAATTCGTCACACCTTTCTTTTTTTATTTTTAAAGTGAGGTAGAAAGTATGGAGAAAATGTTAAACATGAGTCAAGGAGGGATTGCCACATTAGCAGTTGGTGTGGCTCTTATAGCAGTTGTAGGTGGTACGACCGCCACCCCTATTCTAGTTGATCAGTTGGACACACAGCCTAACAGTCCTATTTATGCTCTTGAAAGGGCGGGGGAAAGTTTGAAGAAACCCGTTTTAAACGGGCAAAATTGGGAGATAAACCATGGCACGGAGAGAACAAGCGAATACCAAAATATGGTCAAGATAGGAAAAACCGAGAAATACTCCACATTATTGAGAGAAGCAGAAAATCACTTCACAAAAGCTGCAAAACTTTCAGAAGACGATCAAGACCTAACCAAAGCCAGAAATGCTATTGAAAACCATTTGCACGTTCTAGAATCCCTAGAAAATGAAGTACC
>CAYSUV010000106.1:0-5243 GCA_964434275.1 Hadarchaeota archaeon (SeqCode)
CCTTCAACTAGTTTTTTCACTCCATTAAAAAGCCTTTCGCCAACTACCTAGCTCCTTTTGCTATTCGCTCGACATCGGCTTTTTTCCCTACACCGTAACTTTCTCTTTCTCCTTGAGCAGCTTTTATCAATTCATCGGCTAGGCACTCTTCAATAGAATCTTTATTTTTGAAAGTAGTAGAATATGCTCCGTCCGCCAAATTCCTCAAAGCTATATCAAGTCTTCTAAGAGGAGCAGAATCAACAGCTTCATGATAAGTAATCCCCCCATAACTAATCTTGGTAGTCTCCTCTCTAGGAGCTGACCTTTGAATCGCGTCAACTAAAACCTGAACAGGGTTTTCACCTGTTTTTTCTTCTATGATTTCAAAAGCTTCCCTAACAATTTTATAAGCCTTCTCCTTATCTCCACAATTATTTGAACCTCGAATAGTTTTTCCACCGGCCTTGCCTTTGCCTGGTCCGGACCGCATTAATTTGTTCATCAAACGTTCCACGACAGGAACTTCCTCTTTGTCAAATCGTTTGTCGTTCTGCCTTCCCGCCGAGTGGGGTGCAAGTCGGGGTTCTAATCGAACATATCGTCTGAGTCCTCTATCCCCTATTTCTACGTCTTCAACTCCCCATTTATCGAAATATTTCAAAGCCATCAACCACTACCTCGCTGGTTTTTCCTTGTTTCCTCTTACTAGTTCCTCTAAAGACACGCCGTTGACTTTTATCACTTTATGACCGACTCCGGGGATATCCCCTTTCGCTCCACCTTCTGCTCCACCTATCCCCTCAACCAGCACTTCATCATGCTCGTCTATGAAGCTAATCGCGTTTTCTCCTGGAACAAAAGCTGTGATTCGACGCCCATTCTTAATTATTTGAACTCGGACACATTTCCTCACTGCAGAATTCGGTTGTTTTGCTTCTACACCCACTTTAGATAAAACTATTCCTCTGGCTTGCGGGGCCCCTTCCAATGGGTCGGTTTTCTTGTCCAGACCTAACATCCGACGTTTATAGTCTTCGTCCTGCCATCTTCTTTTCTGTCTGCTCTTTTTCAGTTTTCTAGCGGCAAATTCGCCACTTGCGCCTTGACTCATAATTTTTATCTCCTATTCTTATCTTTATTTCAACACGTTTTTCTTTAAAAGTTCACACAAAACTTACATCTGCCATCCCATGATGTCGGTTTGATAATCTTCTTGCTCTTTCTATGTTCCATCCGTTTCTTCCGACCGCCCTTCCTTTTTCAGAGTCTTTAACCTCAACTAGAGCTGTTTTTTGACCGTTTTCTTCGTCAAATTCTATGTTTTCTATTTCAACCGGTGAGAATATGTTTTCTAAAAATTTTTTTGGATCATTTGAATACTGTACGACATGCACGTTTTTTTCTAACTTGTTTCTAACCTTCTGAATATTTCTACCGTTTTCTCCTATCGCTTTTCCCATATCCTTTTCATCGACAACATAGGTTAGCCTGTCGCTTTTCTCAGTTTCAACACAATCTTTAGGAGTAACTCCAGTAAGTTTCTCAAACAAAGCAATGTATCTCAATTTTTCATTAGACAATTTAATCTCCACTTTCAACCCCTCCTAGTTCAAGAACGCCTGACTCACCTGGATCCAAAACCGCAAGAACTGAAACCGAAAAAGGTTTTCCTAAAGCTAGTCCCAAGTCTTTACTCCCGCCTTGATAATAGTAAAGAGGAACATTATTCTCCTCAGCATAAACTCTAATTTCCTCTTCAACTTCTCTGGGGGCCGAATTAGAAATAGTAGTTAATTTTGACTCTCCAGACTTAGTAGCCTCTAGAGATTCATTAGACCCTAGAACTACTTCTCCAGTTCTTTCCGATTCTCTTAACTCTTCATCCACTTCCACTTTTCTCTCCCCCACCCATTTCTAGTTCAACCGACCCTGTCCCTAGCGGGATAGGTTGGCCTGCAATAACATTTTCAACGACTCCATCCAGCTTGTCAACTTCACCTTTTTCGCTGGCTTGAAGTAAGTGTTTAACAGTGACTTCAAATGCTGCCCGTGCCATGACACTGGCTTTTTCTCCACTAATACCGTGTCTACCAATTTGCCTTATTTCGCCCGTATTCGTCATAGCATCCGCAACCAGCATGATATGTCTTTTGTCAACATCCAATCCTTGTTCTTCAAGCGTGTCCACAGCCTCATTAATAATCGAATTCCTAGCTGCTTCCGCTCCAAGAACTTCTTCGATTTCTCTAACATGGTTCGTGGTGGTACGGCTGGAGTCCACTTCGGGTAGGGGTAAAATTTCAGCTAGATTAGTTCCCTCAGTATAAACCACATATCCCTCTTCCTCAGCTTTTACAACGACTCTTTCAATCCCTTCCACGCCGCCAAGATGTATCTCTTTCGCCTTAGCAACAATCCTTCGCAGGTCAGGGGGAGAGGGATCCTCAGGTTTTACTCTAAGCTTAAAACCTTCAGCTATAACTTCCGTATCTAACTCATCATGTAATATATCTTTCACATCACTAGGCTTGAGATCCTTATTTTGAAGTTGTTCCCTATCTAAATTCATCACAAATTCCATATTTATCAAATCAGTCTCAGTCCGAGTAACAGCATCCTCCAGAGTCAACATCTCTATTTTCTCTGCAAATTTCCTAGCCTTCTTCCTTTCCTGCCTATACTCCTCTTTTAGATGTATCTCCATCAGAAGATTATCAGGGGTTCTACGCGCATCCACAATTTCAATCAATCTCGGGAGGCCTAGAGTAACATCAAGTTCAGCAACTCCTGCATGATGAAAAGTTCTTAAAGTCATCTGAGTACCAGGCTCCCCTATAGATTGAGCTGCTACTGTTCCCACCGCCTCCCCTGGTTGTACCAACGAATCTTCATAAGACAGTATTGTGCGTTCTATTATTTCATCTAACTCGTCTTGCGATAACGACTCCTCTTCCACCGCTTTCTCCAGCTTATCCTCCAATTCTTCAATTATGGACGGAGGGAGCTTTTCCTTAACATCTTCAATTTTAGATTCTAGACTTTGTTCAGTAACCTCAGTCATAATCACTCACTCCTTCCTTCAACAACATTTTCAATTATATGATCTATATTTACAGCATCACCTTTATCACTTCGAGCTGGATCAACGCTATCCTCTCCATATTCGAACTGAACGACATTTCCGTGATCGTCTCTAACTGTACCATCATGCTCCACTCGCAAATCTTGAAGAGCGTTAATCAACCTTCGTTGCATATAACCACTCTGTGCTGTTCTCACAGCAGTGTCAACGAGACCTTCTCTTCCACCCATAGCATGGAAGAAAAACTCTGTCGGATTAAGCCCATCTTTATAGCAGGACTGGGCAAATCCCCTAGCTTCCGCGGTTAAATCATCAGGTTTGAAATGTGACAAAGCTCTATCTTTATACCCTCTGGAGGGTCTCTCCCCCCTAACCGATTGTTGTCCGACACAAGCCGTCATCTGGGTAAGATTGAGCATGCTACCTCGGGCACCGGTTCTTGCCATTACAACAGCATCATTATCCAATCCGAGATGGTCTTCAGCTATTTCCCCTGTCTTATCACGGGTTTCTGCGAGTAGTTCCATAATTCTCATTTCAAGGGTTTCACGAAGCGATCTTCCTGGTAATTGTTCTAACTCTCCTCTTTCATACACATCTATTAATTCCTTTACTTCATCCGAAGCATCTTGTAACACGTCTTTAATTTGTTCTCTCGCTTCCTCCGGGATCTCCTCATCACTCAAACTGGTGGTAAAGCCAAATCTCTTTATAACAGCAATTGCTAGTTTCGTAGTCTGGTCTAAAAAGTTCCTAGCTTCGTCTGTCCCGAAATCTTTCACAATCTTATCTAAAACTTTGCAGTCAGCTAAAGCCTCATAAGAAGAAGAATCAATCACACCTTCCAGAAGTTCTCCATCCCTAATCACAACGCGAGCATCTATCTCACACCTATCCTCCTTATCTATCCACCTCTCACATTTACGACACTCCCCACCCTTATCACAAATATTAGCCTTATAGGTCAAATCAATACCGTCAGGCATAAAAAGACTAAATAGTTCCTTACCACTCCAATACTCTTCACCATCTTCCACACCCGTTGGCTCTGGTAAATCAGGATCAATACCCGCTTGAGCTAGAATTTGTTGCGCTTCCTGCCTGTTGAGAGTAAACCCTCTCTCAGTAAGCAAATACAGTCCGGTAATATGATCTTGAATTCCGCCAATAATCGGAGCCCCGAAACGAGGCGACAAAATCTGCTCTTGCACCTTCATCAGTATCTGTGCCTCCGCCTGAGCTTCCTTACTTTGAGGCAAGTGAAGATTCATCTCATCCCCATCAAAATCCGCATTATAAGGAGGACAAACCGCCAAGTTTAGTCTGAAAGTCTGACCTGGCATGACCTTAACTTCATGAGCCATTATAGACATCCTATGCAACGATGGTTGACGATTAAACATCACTATGTCACCATCTTTAAGATGACGCTCAATTTCATATCCTGGCTCTATCATCTTCGCCAGTTCTTCCCTATCTGCATAACGAAGGTCAAACCTATTACCATCTGGACTTTGGAGGGATGTAGCTCCTGGATGTATATCCGGACCTCTTCTAATCAAGTTTTTAGCTTCTTCTATATTGTACTCTGTTATCTGAACTGGTATAGTTAGATTTCTTGCGATATATTCTGGAACCCCTATTTCATTAATCCCTATCTGAGGATCAGGTGAAATTACAGTCCTAGCAGAAAAGTCAACCCTTTTCCCAGAAAGATTTCCTCTAAACCGACCTTCTTTGCCTTTCAGTCTTTGGGCAAGAGTTCGAAGGTTTCTCCCGGACCTATGTCTAGCGGGAGGTATTCCAGAAACCTCATTGGTGAAGAATGTTGTAACGTGATATTGAAGCAGTTCCCAAAGGTCCTCAATTATGAGATGCGGTGCTCCAGCTTCAAGATTTTCGCTGAGCCTTTGATTTATCCTGATTACATCTACGAGTTTGTGAGTGAGATCATCTTCGGACCGCACTCCTGTCTCCAAAGTTATGCTGGGTCTGACTGTGACAGGAGGGACAGGAAGGACCGTTAGAACCATCCATTCAGGTCTTGCTACCTCCGGATTTACCCCTAGCAACCTGACATCTGAATCAGATATTTCTTCTAACCTTCTCCTAACATCACTGGGGGTTAAACGTTTATCTCCTTCATTATAAGAGGTCGGTTTTTCGAATTTGATTTTTA
>CAYSUV010000107.1:0-5239 GCA_964434275.1 Hadarchaeota archaeon (SeqCode)
GATAGAGGACAAGAAGTCACTGATGAAGTTATAGATGATTACGAAAAATCTTTATACTTCAATCAGGCGGAAAATAGACTTCATACCCAAAAGGCGGTAATGGCGATGACTATGGCCGAATAAGATTCGAAAAAAATCTGATTATCAATTTTTGGTAGTTTTTGCGGGTTTGTTTTTCCTATATGTTAAAAATTTTGTATTCTTAGTTAGAATAGAAATGTGGTGGTTTATTGGGTTGTTTTGAAGTGGATAGAGGTTTTTTGAAAACTTTATCTGCTGTTGCTATGGGTGATGAGAATGCTGATTTAGTTATTCGGAATTCTTCTCTGGTTAACGTGTACTCTGGGGAGATTCTTGAGGAGATGGATGTGGCTATGAAGAGGGAGAGGATTGCTTTGGTGGGTTCTGCTGGGCACACGGTTGGTGAAAATACTGAGGTGATTGATGCGGATGGAAAATATTTGTCTCCAGGATTTCTTGACGGACATGTTCACATTGATGATAGTATGGGGACTGTCCGAGAATTTGCGAAGGTTGTTTTGCCGAGAGGTACTACTGGTGTTTTCATGGATCCTCATGAAATAGCGAATGTTTTGGGTTTGAAGGGTGTTAGATTAATGGTGGAGGAATCGAAAAATATTCCCCTAAGGGTTTTCACTAGTATTCCTTCTTGCGTTCCTGCAACTAAGCCTGATTTTGAGACTACTGGAGGTAATATAGGAGTTGATGAGGTTAGAGAAGCTCTTCAATGGGAGGAAACAGTAGCTTTAGGAGAAGTTATGGATTATCCTGATGTTATTCAAGGAGAAGATGAAATTCTTTCTATGATTATAGAAACTCGAAAAGCCGGAAAAGTTGTTGAAGGACACGCTCCAGGAGTATCGGTGTAGAATTTAAATGCCTTTAGCGCTGCAGGTGTTACTTCCTGCCACGATTCTATCGGGAAAGAGCAAGCACTCGAACAATTGCGAGTGGGTATGTTTCCGATGGTTTGGGAGGAGTTTGCTTCTATTAAGAATATTCAAGATTTGATTGGCATCATAACCGATGAGGGAGTAGATTCAAGCCGTATTTGCTTAGTAACCGATGATCGTCATCCAGAGGATTTGGTTGATGAGGGTCATATGGACGATGCGGTTAGAAAGACCGTTAAAGAAGGTGTGGATCCGATTAAGGCCATACAGATGGGAACTGTTAATACTGCTAAGCATTTTCAACTTGATGAAAATATAGGAGGAATAGCTCCCGGCAAATGTGCTGATATGTTGTTGATTAATGATTTAGAGAGTCTCGAGATAAATTCTGTGATTTCTGGGGGGGAGATAATAGCTAGAAATGGTGAGTTTATTGGACAAATTGGGGCTTTTGAGTATCCGGATTTCGTGAAAAATACGGTTAGGATTCCTCGAAAGTTAACTTCGGATGATTTCGCGGTTGAAGCAGTTACGGAGGAAGAGGAAGCTAGAGTAAGGGTGATAGGGGTTGAAGAGGGTACTCCGAAAACAAAAAAATTGGAAAGGACTCTTCCGGTTGTTGATGGTTTTGTAAAACAAAGTATCGAAAAGGATGTCGCTAAGATTTCCGTAGTGGAACGGCATAAGGAATCAGGAAATATTGGGTTAGGGTTTGTAACTGGGTTCGGATTTGATAGAGGGGCTACAGCTTCTACGATATCTCACGATAGTCATAATCTCATGGTAGTGGGGACTAACGATCTGGATATGACTATTGCAGCTAACAAGTTAGCGGAGGTTGGTGGGGGGATTGTCACAGTAAGTAGTGGAGAGGTTAAAGAGTTGGTTAGCCTTCCGATTGCGGGTTTGATGTCGGATAATTCTTTAGAAAAAACTCGGAAAAAGATGGATGAGATGAGAAAAATTTGGGAGGATTTTGGATGTGAAATGAGTTCGCCTTTTTCTACACTTATACTTCTTGCTTTGCCTGTTTTGCCTGAACTGAGACTTTCTGATAAAGGATTAATTGATACTGTTAATTTTGAAATAATAGAGGTTCAACTAACAGATAAGGAGTAGATTGTTATGAGCCTAAAGTCAAGGTTTCTATTCTTTGGGAAGGATAGAGAAGTCAAAAATCCAAATCGGAAGCTAAAGGCGGGAGATGTTGCGGTGTAGATGAGGGGGTTATTAAGACGGTGAATAGGACTTGTTTAACTAATGTTAAAATTTTTTTTGCGTTTATTTTAGGTAAGGAAATTTAGAGATATTAGTTTTTTTAAGTGACGAACAAGAGGAAGTTTTGATGAGATGAGTAGAAAAGTACAGCCAAATATATGTGTGAAGGAAGGAGACGTAGCGGAGAATGTTATTCTAGGAGGAGATCCTGGAAGGATAGAAAAAATCGCCTCTTATCTTGAAGACTCTAAGAAAGTTGCAGATCACAGGGGGTATGTTACCTACACGGGAGAGTATAATGGTGTCGAAATCTCCACTTCTTGTCATGGAGTTGGTGCTCCCTCCGCTGCAGTAGTGGTGGAGGAGCTTGCTGAGACCGGAGCGAAAAATTTTATTCGAGTTGGAACTACGGGAGCTATTAGGTCAGGAATAAGTATAGGAGATTTAATTATCGCAGAGGCTGCTGTTAGGGGGGAAGGTCTTACTGCGGATTATGTTGATGTGGAGTATCCTGCTGTTGCTGATTTTGAGGTTACTAGTGCTTTGGTTGAAGCTGTTGCGGACCTTGAGTTTGAAACTCTTCGTGGAGTAGTTCTTACAGAAGATGCGTTTTATGCATCTCGGTGGGAGAGATGGGGGAAGACAAATACACTTTCAGTTGAGATGGAGTGTTCCGCTATCTTTGTTTTGGCTAGTTTGAAAAATTTGAAAGCCGGTGCCATCCTTACAGTTGATGGTAATCTCCCTGAGGGTACTAAGAAGAGTGAGTTTGAACCAGGAGAGAACGCTGGTGACTTTGATAGGAGAGTTATTAGCGGAATAGAAAATAGTATAGAGATTTCTTTGAAAGCTTTTGAGATTTTGGAGAGTTGATTAGTTTGGAGCCGACGATAAAATGCGAAAATCTTTCTGGAAGGTTTGCTCTTATCCCCGGTGATCCTAGAAGAGCTGAGTTTATTTCAGAATATCTTGATAATGCTCGTGAGGTCGCGAAAAACAGAGAGTTCTGGACTTTTGAGGGATCTTATCGGGGGGTGAATGTTGTAGTGACTTCAACTGGCATTGGCGGTCCGTCTTCTATGATGGCGATAGAAGAACTTTCTAACCTTGGAATAGATACTTTCATAAGAGTAGGAACATGCGGATATATCGATACTGAGGTTAAAGCGGGTGATTTAATAATCGTAGATTCCGCTGTTAGAGAGGAAGGATCAAGTTTATTCTCTGCCCCTATAGAGTATCCGGCAAATTCCTCTTTTGATGTTCAAAAAGCACTTTCGGAAGCAGCAGCTGATTCTGACAGGCCTTGTCATAGCGGAACAGTATTAACTGCCGACTCTTTTTATGAGGTCGGGCCTGCCTTGGAAAAATTTGAAATGGTTAAAGCTTTTGAAATGGAGTGCGCTCCTATTTTCGTAAAATGTTCAGTTAATGGTTTGAGGGCTGGCGCTATATTGGCAGTGGATGGTAAGGCTGGGTCTAGAGACGCTATATCTAAATATAGTAGTGACAAGGAGATAATTTGGAATGCTGTGGAAGAGGAGATAAAAATAGCTCTTAATGCGGTAAATATTCTCAATGTTTAGATCTTGAAAATGTTTTTTATTCCCCCGGCTTCAAATGCTTCTCTATATTCTTCTATTTCGAACCGATTAGAAATGAGTTCCTTTACTTTTATTTTTCCTTCCTCTAGATAAGAGATTGCTTCATCAAAAGGACCGCATCTTGACCCTTGTATAGTGATTTCTTTCTGGGCTACAAGAGACATATCAACCTCGAAAGGAACTCCTGGTGTACTTTTGAGAGCAATCGTCCCCATCGGTTTAACTATCTCGAGAGATTTATTGAGTACTTTTGGGTTTCCTGTGGCTTCCACTACTACGTCAAATCTCGGTAGGCTTCTATCATCCAGTGAGAGTACCTTTGCTCCTAGTGAAGAAGCGATTTCTAACTTTTTCTCATTCCTGTCCGTTGCGAATACGTCAGCTCCTTTGATTTTCATAACCTGAAGAACTAGCAGTCCTAATCTCCCACATCCGATGATAAGAACGTTCTTCCCTTCTTCTATTTCTGTAAGTTTTGTAGTTTGGATAGCTGCGGCAGTTGGTTCCACGAAACTTCCTTTATCGTATGAAAATGGGATTTCCCAAAGATTCTCCTCAGGAACTTTTACATAATCAGCGAAGCACCCGTTTACTGTAATTCCGAGTGCTTCTCTTTTTTCGCAGTGTCTAGGCATATCTCGTTTGCAGAAGTAACAATTACCACAAGTAATATTTATTTCAGATGTAACATCTTTACCAACCCAGTTTTCATTTCCTGCTTTCACAATCCCTGAAAATTCGTGCCCTATAACTAGAGGAGAAGGCGTTTCAAAATTACCCTTGTAAATAGCTAAGTCCGTACCGCAAATCCCAGCTCTCTTAACCTTCACTAAGGCCTCCGAATCCCCGATTTCAGGAGTTGAAATCTCTTCAAGTTCAATACCATCGTCTGTCTTAACTATCGCTCTCATTTTTTTCTGGATTCTACTCATGGTATTACTCTCTTATATATGGTTCACCGAGCGCCTTAGGTACCTTAATATCACCCAAAAATCCAGCAAGCGCTAACACTGTCGCAATATAAGGCAACATAAGAGCGAACTGGGAGGGAATATACTTCTGGAGTACCATTTGTAATGCGAAGACAAACCCAAACAAGTAGGCACCACCGAAGGCCCAGACTGGAATATATCCACCTATTACGGCGGCGGCTATTCCGATGAAACCTTTTCCACCTACAATTCCTTGTGTAAACCTTCCGGTATAGCTCATTAAGAATCCTCCAGCTAGGCCGCAAAGAATCCCGTTAACCATTGAGGCTATATACCTAATTTTGTGAACGTCCCATCCAGAAATATCGACTGCTTCTGGTTGTTCTCCAGTAGTTCTAAGTCTTAGGCCCCAAAGTGTTTTGAAAAGGATATACTGAGAAATGCCTATTATTCCTATAATTATTGGAATCAGAACCCAATAATTTGCTTGGGGAAGGGAAGTTGAAGCTCCTCGCCAGCCCCATACGAATTTTGGAATTATGTAGGCGAATCCCATAGCGAATATGTTAAT
>CAYSUV010000108.1:0-5227 GCA_964434275.1 Hadarchaeota archaeon (SeqCode)
GGCGAAATGGGAACCGACTTTAGAAAAACACTAGAAAATGTGATAGAAGACAGTCGGTTTTTCAAATGGCGAATCATCCAAATCGGGAGGAGAATGGGAACGCTAGAAAAAGAAGTCGACATGTCCGCATCTGAAGTGGATCAGATAATCCAAGGACTGAAAGGTACACCAGTATACAAAGAAACATTCAAAGAAGTCGTAAGGAAAGACTTGGATCTGCCTCGAACTTTAGAAATCTTAAAACAAATAGAATCCGGAGACACCCAACTTGAATCACTCGGCCTAAGAGCTGATCCATCTCCAATTGCAGAACCTGCTTGGGAAGAAAAATCCTTGACATTCGAACCCGTATCTCCTAAAAGGATGAGAAAGCTAATACTCGGCTCTGTAAGAGCAAGGTTGCTTAGCGAAGAAAGAACTTTCGCTTGTACGGATTGTAAAGATTGGGTCGAGATAAAGGAAGTCCATAAACTGAGCGAACCTCCTACATGCCCCCAATGCGGTTCTGAAAAGATAGGGATTATTGAAGAGGAAGTTAGACCGGTGCGCAAAACCTTGTCCCAGGTTAAGGACGATTCTAAAAAAGGGAAAGACAGTAAAACCTGGCGTGAACTCAAACAAACATCGGAACTAGTCGGCGAATATGGAAAACCTGCTGCCGCTGCTCTCGTGGGGAAAGGAATGACTCATTCTGGTGCTGAAAGAGTTTTGAAAAGAGAAAAAGAGATTAACGACGATTTTCTGGACATGATTATAGATGAAGAAAAGAAATCCCTTTTGAACAGATATAGAGAATCCTCATAGATTAGAAGATAGTAAAATAATTATTCGTTCTCTCTGTTTTCTTCTGATAATTCCTTTTTTAAAAGCTCGTTAAGCATTTCCTTCTGATCAATTTCAGCCCTAGCTCTCCAATCCATATAAAGCATTCCATCATCTTCCGAGATGTAACCCATCTTACTGAAGCGGTTGATGTTCTTCTCCACCCTCCATTTCGGTAATTTTTCTTGCAGAAGATCCTTCACTTCCTCAACTGGAGCTTTACCCCTCTTCGATTGAATATATGCCAAAGTTATAGTCAATGCTGCCATATCATCAATCCTCCAACCGAAAGTTCTGTCGGACAATTGAGGATGGCCTTTCATAGTGGCGTAGTATCGGGTGGGTTTGTCTTCTCCTTCCTCTATTTCCTTAACTGTAAGCCCTATTTTTTGCAGTTCTTGATCAAGCATTTCGACAATCTCAGGATATCTTTTTCCAAGAGTTTGTTTTAACTCCCAAGATTTCGCTCCTGGCTCTCTATGCCTTTTGAATAAGATTAGTTGGGCTGCTCTTTCCACCTTATCTCTTACAGCTTCAATCCCCTCATCGTCATTTTCTTCATCTTCAGGCATTTTCTTCTCTCCTTTCCTTCCATTCTTCGTGCGAAATAGCTATCGGGACAGAAGTACCGGTCTCTTCAGTGGGTGTTTCTCTCTCTTCTCTAGCCTTTAACGTTATTTTTTCCTCCAACGGATTGAGTTCTATAGTTGCGTAACCGTAACTCACTAAAAAACTAGTTAACCATGCGTTTTTTATAGTTTCTCTGAATTTTTTCGAATCTATAAAGTCCCAGTAAGAAATTTGGTTATTATCATCTGATTCTTGTTTAAGTTCCCTCCACATTTCTTCGATCCTCTCATCAAAATCCTCCTTAGACTCAAACCCAAATTCAGAAAGCTCATCTAAGTCTATTTCTCCGGGAGATTTTTCGTCAGTATTAAGTTCAGTTCCCCGTTCCGATAAAGGTTCTAAATTTCGCCAATACTCTACCGCTTCATCAATACCTGGTTTTGCAATACTTTCGAACTCAATAGTTGGATGCCAAGAATTAACCAGAACATAAGCAAGTTGTTTTTTAGATAAACCCCGAACTTTCCAAGTGACTAGCATAGGATCGAAATGTAGAAGAGAAGATTTGTGACGAACCCAATCTTCTTGTTGAGAAACTATATCGGTTAAACCGAGAATAGCTCTAACATCCAGTAAAAGATCGTCAGGATCTTCAGTCTCTGAAAACACTTCATTTAACCTCTCCAGAAAATCAGAAACATCGACTTCAAAAGGATCGGCCTGACGATTGTTTACCGATTCAGCAAGATCTATTATTCTCTCCATCAATTGTTTTCTTTTTTTCTTTGAAACCATTATGTAGCCACCCTTACTTCTGAGGACCCGGCAGCGTTTTGAACCGCAATTAAGTTAGGTACTTCTTCTACTTCCACTAATCTCCCAGGAGTTATCACCATATACTGGCTATCGCTCTCTTCCATCAAATCTAAAAGCTCTCTCATCATCATTTGTCTATTTCTCGGGTCCATGTGAAGTTCAAATTCATCCAAAGCTCTAATTGGTGACTTTATGTGCTGTTGCAAGGCAAGAAGGAAACACATAATAGAAGTAGATCTTTCCCCTCCACTCTGAGTATAAGCATCTAAAGTCTGAGGCTCAGCCCCGCGGAAACCCACAGTTAATTCTAAACCTGCCTCGTCAATATCTTGAGGATTTAACATTCTCACATCCCCCACCGCATTAACCCTTTCTAAAATTTGCCGGTAAGTTTCTCTGACTTTTTTCAACAAATCTTGCAATTCATTTCTCCACTTTTCTTTCCTTATCTCAAGATCTTCAAGCGCCTTTCTTCTGTTTTCCTCGGCTTCTTCAGCTTTTTCCTCTAACTCTTCCAGTAATTCCTTATGGTCTTTGTACATCTTCTCTGCATCTGCAGAAACATCATCTAGATTAGAAAGTTGAGCATTTGTAACTCGAATATCTTCAAGTATATCACGAGAATTTCTATCGGTCCGAACTTTGCTACCTTTCTCTTCAGCCTCCACTTCTAATTCTTTTAACTCATCCTCACTATCCCTCAAGTCTCTTTCCAAATCCGAGATTTCTTCTTCAAGAAGTTCACGGCGGAAGCTAAGAACAGCCTTTCTAACCTTATGATCGGTGTATTTTTCTCGATTTTTGTTTTTTTCCTGTTTTTTGTCTACCAGCGAGTTTTCCGTGGTTTTTATTTTTTCTTCAGCTTCCTCAATGTTATTTTTTAAACTTTCGAAGTCTATAGACAATTCTTCAAGGATATCCGAGTCGATTTCTTTTACTTTCTCCAGTGTTTCTCTTTTTGTTTCAAACCGGGTTTTGTCTTTCTCATGATGAACCAGGTCTCGGTGAAGGTTTTCAAGGTCGTACTCTAACTCTTCCAACCCATCTTTCGCTTCTTTTTGTTTTCCTTCAGTTTTTTCCCTATCACGATTTATCTCTTTCAAGGTTTCTTTCTTGCCTTGTAACCTTGCCTCGATCTTGTCCACTTTTTCTTTCTTTCTCCACCATTTAGACCAAGCATATTCTCTTTCGAGCCGCTCTTTCTTTTCTTGAAGTTCTTGTTTTCTCTGGTAACGTTCGTACTCTTCTTCCCAGTGATCCAAAGTACTTTGAGCTTCTTCCAGCATAGCATTGATAGATTCTTCCTCACTCAATTTGTGTGAAAGGTTTTCCCGAGCCTCCAAAATACGTTCTCTATACTCACTCAAACCTACAGCTTCCTCAACAGTCTTCAACCTTTCCTGAGAATCAATCGCCCCAAAAACATCAATCATACCCTGATGCATAACGATAAGCATATTGTCAGGATTAATAGACAACTGAGAAAGAATACGCTTAACCTCCTCCTTAGTAACCGACTCATAATTAGCCTCATGCCAATAAGTACCATCATCCTTCAAATACCTCGAAAGAACATACGAATCAGAATCAACATCAGAAATAGGCCTAACACCATCTTTCGGAGAGTTGTCAAACACCACGCTCACTCTTGCCATTTCCTCTCCTCGCCTAATCAAATCACTTAGTTTTCTAGATCGTTCTGTGTGTGATTGACCGAGAGCTACGGAGAGTGCGAGTAGTATTGATGATTTCCCTGCTCCGTTAGGTCCGCTTATCAGGTTGAGTCCGGGTTCGAATGGGATTCGTGCATATTCGTAACTCATGAAGTTCTCGAGTATTATTTCTTTTATGTGAGACGGTGGTTTTTCGTTTGGAGGCATTTTATCACTTTTTTGTTCATTTTTTAAGATTTTAAACCCCTGTATATAGTCTTGTTAATTTAGTACGGTTTGGGTTAAAGTAAAGAGGTTTAAACCCTAAAAGAGTTAGAATCGATGAGGCGATATTTTTGGTTAGCACAGCTAAGGTGTTTCGGATTGCCGAAGATACCGATTTGGGGTTTATAGCTCGAAAGTTGAAAGATTTTCGCGAAGAAGAACCTTACGAAGATATGAATCATGAAGAAGGTTCACTGATTAAAGAAGTTACTGATTTGGAGACTGAAGACGGAACATTACAAGGCTTATACACAAAAGATACCCTAGTTTCGATCTATCACAGAGATGGAGAAATAGAAGTTCCGCAAACCCAAGAAACTAAACTAGTTTTTCAAGAGAAAAAAGGGGAAATATTCCTCACGATACTTGCCGACAAACCAAAAGCAAACAGAATCGCAAACGAACTTAGCGAAGCTATATTTCTCTCCCCTGGCCAGATTGTTGAGGCGAAAATAGCTGAAGAAACATTAAAGGAACTACACGAGAGCAATCCACGAGCAACAAAAGTCCTATATTTCGACAATATAGACATTCCAGATGTAGGAAAACTAGCTCTTTACGGATCTTCAGTCGCAGATAGTTCTCTATACCAAGAATATTTAGACCATGGAAACATTTGGTACGCAGTTTTCGAAGTTCAAGAAAAAGGAATAACAGTAGGAGTGACCCGAAACTCCGTAATAGTCCTCTTCAGTAAACTCGAACCATCAGAATTCGTTGACTTCGTGCTAGATGAAATACTCCCACTAGTCTCCATAGAGGAATAAAAGGATGAACCTAAAAACAAAATTCCGAGGGGCCTTACTCGGAAACGGAATAGGAGACGCACTAGGCCGATCGAGAGAAAGTCGTGGGATGGTAAATCAGGAGAAGATTTCACAGATTGTGAAAGATAGGGAGGTTTTGCGGTATACGGACGACACTCAGCAAATGATTAGCCTTGCTGAAATGTTGAGCGAAAAAGAGGGGTTTGACGGTGAATATTTTGGAGAAAGGTTAGTGAAAAATTTTAACCCGAGAAGAGGTTATGGTCCTGGATCAACTCAGGTTATAAGGTCTATCGAGAGTGGTGAGAAGTGGGA
>CAYSUV010000109.1:0-5177 GCA_964434275.1 Hadarchaeota archaeon (SeqCode)
GCTCGGCCCTGCGAAGATGAATTTGTGTTCTCCGGCGATGTCACCTGCTCTAATCGCGTGTATGCCTATTTCGTCTTCGGATCTTTCGCCATGTTCTCCTTTTGACCGGCCGTATTTTGCTACATTTTTGAGGTCTTTTCCTGTCGCCTCTGCGGCGATTTGAGCGGCTGTTAATGCTGTTCCGCTCGGCGCATCAATTTTTTGATTGTGGTGAGCTTCGATTAGTTCCATGTCGTAATTCTCCAATTTATCAGCTACTTCTTCAATGAGCTTGAAGAAGGTGTTTACTCCTAGCGACATGTTGGGCGCGATTATCGCGGAAATATTAGCGTTTTTTATCGCTTCTTCCATCTCGACACGTTGTTCGTTTGAGAATCCGGTAGTGCCGACAACTACTGGAACTCCCACTTCCGCTGCCGCTTTTACGTTTTCCACCGCAGCTTCGGCTACTGTGAAGTCCACGAGCACGTCAGGATTGGTTTTTTCTAATTCTCCCACGATTGTGTCCGCACCGACGACTTTGACTCCGATTTTTTCTATCCCTGCGAGTTTTCCAATGTCTTCACCCTCTTCCGAGATTTCTGGCTTGTCGATTGCGGCGTTTATTTCCATGTCGTTTTGTTCTTTTACGGTTCTTACTATTCTTTTACCCATTCTGCCGCAAGCTCCACAAACAGCTATTTTTATCATTAATTTTCACACTCCCTGATAGGATATCCTTCCTTTTCCTAAAAAATCCGCGGATAGTTTGTGGGAAAAGTTTCAAAACTTCTGAGAATAATTAAAAAAGAGTGTCCTATATGTCTGGAAAAACTGTGGTGTTTGAAAAAGTACATACAGATGCAAGAATTCCTGAAAGACAACACTCCAATGACGTAGGTTATGACCTTTACTCCTCAGAAACCGAATTAATAGAGGTGGGGGAAGTCAAAACCATAGCCACAGGCCTCAAGATGAGACTTCCGGAAAACATAGAAGCGCAAATAAGGCCTCGGAGTGGTTTGGCTCTTTCGGGTATTTCTGTTTTGAATTCTCCTGGGACGATTGATCCTGGGTATCGTGGGGAGGTTAAGATTATAATGGCTAATTTGTTGGGGGAGGATTTTGAGGTTGAGGTTGGGGATCGGATAGCTCAGATGGTTTTTAATCGCGTTGAGCATCCTGACATTGTGGAGGGTTCTTTGGATGAGACTGAGAGGGGAGAAGGCGGGTTTGGTTCGACTGGGAAATAATTTTCACCTCTTTTTTTCAATTATATGGAGTGCGAGTTAAGTTATTCTAATTGAGAATGGTGAGGAAATAGAAAGTGAAGAGGGAGAAGCCACTGTTTCAAAGGGAAAACTATTGGTAAAACCGTCGAGCTGAGACTTCTTTTCCCTTCCCTATGAAGAAATATTGAAAAGATCTGAAGAGGATTATAAGATAAATTTAGAAATAATGGATCTTTGAAAAGTGAGCAAGTCTTCCTATTCCTCATGATGAGTTTTTATTTTACTCGGATGGTTTTTGGTTTTGGGAGTTTAAAAGAAATGGAAGAGTTTGTTATGGTGTTAGTCCTAGTTCTGAGATGACTTCTCTGAGTGTGTTTTTAGTTTCTTCAGTAACTTCTACGAGTGGAGATCTTGGTTTTCCGGCCGGTTTGTCTAGAATGTTCATTGCGGCTTTTATTGGGCCGGGGTTTGTTTCGATGAATAGTGATCGGAATAGTGGTAGGTTTTCGTAGTGGATTTCTTGGGCGGTTTGTGTTTCGCCTTTTAGGTATGAGTGGATCATTTTTGATATTCTGCCTGGGATGATGTTTGATGCTACTGATATGGCTCCTACGCCTCCTAGTGTTACTATTGGGTATGTTAGTTTGTCGCTTCCGGACATTACGGCGAAGTTTTCTGTTGTATTTTCTACTATTTTCATAGCTTGTTCTATTTCGCCGCTTGCTTCTTTTACTGCTTGTATGTTTTCGAATTCTGATAGGCTTGCTATGGTTTCTGGTTCTACGTTTTTTCCTGTTCTTGAAGGTACGTTATAGACGATTTGTGGTATGTCTATCTCGGTCGCTAGAGTTTTGTAATGTTCATAGATTCCTCTTTGGGTCGGTTTGTTATAGTAGGGTGATACTAGTAGGACGGCGTCCGCTCCTGCGTTTGCTGCGTGTGTTGTAAGTTCTAAAGCTTCTCTGGTGCTATTGCTCCCGGTTCCGGCGATAACAGGAACTTCTCCATCAGCTTCATCAATCGCGATCTCAACAACGTTTTTATGTTCCTCGTGTGACAGAGTAGCACACTCGCCCGTTGTTCCGACTGGTACTATCCCATCTATCCCCCCTTCAATCTGGCTTCTGATATTGCTTCGAAATCCTTCTTCATCCACATTACCCTCTTCATCAAAAGGAGTGATCATGGCTGTGTAAGCCCCTCTAAATTCCAGTCAGATCACCTCCTCAATACTTTCTTTTAGAAGATTGTAAGCTTGGTCTTTGTTTTTCCAATCAACGAAGAAACTGATGGATGCTTGACTTGAATAAATCTCGATAACATTCAAACCTTCCTCCGCCAATGGGTCTGATAATTTTGAAATTATGCCAGGTGTGTCGATAAATTTCTCACTCTCTGTCACGATCATCGCTATTCCGCTTTCTGAAGTTGTGGATTTCATAACCTCACTTTCTTTTACAGCTTCGTGAATCATTTCAAGAGCCTCCGGTGATTTTTCATCAGTGATGTATATCGAAAATGAGCGGGGACCTATTGAGATTCCGAATATATTAATCCTTTTTTCTCCTAGAGAATCTAAAGCATCTGATAATATTCCCGGTGTCGATTGCATCGCTTCTCCTACAATAGTGATCATTGCCAAAGGTTCAGGAAATACTTCCACTTTTACTCCATCTATCTCTGGTGATTCTCCCTTGATAATCGTCCCCTCCTTAGAAAGATTGCCTTGTTGGTAGTGTATAACTTTTGCGTTAATTTCCGGGTCTTTATACTTCAAAGCTTCATGATGAACTATTTTAGAACCATACCTAGCCAAGTCTACAAGTTCTTTGGTTGTTAATTCTCCAAGTATCTCAGTATCGTCCAACATTTGAGGGTCTGCCGACATAACCCCCTCTGCATCAGTCACGAGAATAACGTCTGTAGCATCCACACATCTCCCCACCAGAAAAGCTGTTATGTCGCTTCCACCTCTACCTATCGTGGTTTCTGTTCCTTCCTCGTCTTTACCTAAAAACCCACAAATGACAGGCACCACTCCCTCCTCCATAAGAGGTTTGATTTTTGCACTGATTCTTTCTTGAGTCTCCTCCAAATCAGGAGAAGCATTTCCAGCGACCCCATCCGTAATTATCGGCCATTTTTCATCGTCAGGAGTGATTGCTTTTGCTTTCACTCCCAAAGATCTTAGAGAAGTTGCGAAGATTTTAGCGCTAATTTTCTCACCCATAGACATGATAGTGTCGAGCTCTCCTTTCGAAATCTCATTTTTAGTACTGTCTCTAGCATTCATAATCAGATTATCAGTCATACCCCCCATAGCCGAAACCACCACTGCGATTTGGGTATCACCTTTATCCAGTTCATTTTTAACAGCCTTAGCTCCTTTTCTAATCAAGTGACCGTTCTCAATGCTAGTACCGCCAAACTTGGAAACAATCCTTCTCATTAAAACCACTCCGGAAATTTATCTAACCTAGTAAGATCCTCGCAAGTCTCCCCTTCTCTAACAATATCTGCCTTCCCAGAGTTCACCAAAACCATCGCCGGCCTCCTACTTCCAGTATGATTACTTGACATTGAGAGACCGTAAGCACCCACGTCGTATACAGCTAACAGGTCACCTCTTTCAACAGGTGGTAATTTTCTGTCCTTACCTAGATAGTCTCCAGATTCGCAGAGGGGACCTGCGATGTTTGTGTCTTCGGTTTTTTCTTGATTCATTTTGTTTGCTGCTTCGATGTGGTGGTAGGATCCGTACATTGCGGGTCTTATGAGGGCGTTCATTCCGGCGTCTATTGCAATCCAGTGCGGTATGTTTTTTCTTTTTTTGACGTATCCGACTTTCCCTAGCAATATTGAGGAGTCTGCGATGATGTATCTGCCTGGTTCGAGGACAAG
Organism: Hadarchaeota archaeon (SeqCode); assembly: GCA_964434275.1. Lineage (GTDB taxonomy): Archaea > Hadarchaeota > Hadarchaeia > Hadarchaeales > JAGGTB01 > CAYLJV01. Next base: position 4,113 of record CAYSUV010000109.1, read on the forward strand.
TTTGGGTTTTGGCAGTTCTGATTTTTTGCAACATTTTTCTAGAGTTGTTGTTATCTTTTCTGCGAATTTTTCTGGCGGTAGTTCTTTTTCGTCTGGTTCGTAAGGGATTCCTAGTCCGCCGCCGAGGTCGATGATGTTGATTTCGGTTCCGGTTTTTTCATAGATTTGTTCTCTTAGGTTCATGGTTTTTTCTGCTTGTTCCATGAATGGTTTAGTGTCTAGGATTTGGGAACCTATGTGAGAATGAATACTTTCGACTTTTGTGTTTTTCATTTCGCTTGCTTTTTCATAAGCTTCAAGTGCTTTTCCGCTCGGAACGTCCAGCCCGAATTTGCTTTCTCTTAATCCGGTTGATATGTGAGGGTGTGTTGGAGCTTTCACGTCAGGGTTCACTCTGAATCCGACTCTTGCTTCTTTTTCCAGCTCGGCAGCGAGTTGGTTTATCAGCTTCAACTCTTGTAGATTGTCGACATTTAGAAGAACATCGTTTTCGATCGATAATTTTAGTTCAGTTTCGGATTTATTGTTTCCATTGAAAATGATTTGTTTTCCGGGAGTATCGACATCTAGGGCTATTTTCAGCTCGCATAGAGAACCTACTTCCGCTCCACATCCTTCCTCTTCCAGGATTTTACACACAGCTTTGTTCGAATTTGCTTTGTATGCGTACCAAATTGAAACGTCATGCCATTCATTATCAAAAGCTTCGAAAAATCTTCGATAATTTTCTCTGATTCTCTTTTCATCCGTGACATAAAGGGGAGTTCCAAACTCTTCGGCTAGTTTCACCGTGCTAATATTTCCGATAACAAGTTCTCCATCGTTATTAACCCTCAGATTGGGTTTAAGCATTTTTCTCGACCTCTGTAATAGCTTCTTCAAAGATTTCCAAACCTTGGTCGAGAACCTCCTTTGAAGTTATTAATGGAGGAGCAAGCCTGATAGATGATTTGCCGCCTGAAAAAAGAATAATACCTCTATTCAACCCTTCTTGAATCACCTGCTCCATCTCCTCCTCCGCATCCTCTTTAGTTTCCCGATCTTTCCCAAGCTCCACCCCCATCA
>CAYSUV010000110.1:0-5092 GCA_964434275.1 Hadarchaeota archaeon (SeqCode)
GTGATGGATGGGCTTGAATTTTTAGAAAAAGTTCGTCAGGAGAGGGATATGGATATCCCCTTTATAGTTTTCACGGGAAAGGGGAGGGAAGAGGTAGCTATAAAGGCTTTGAATCTTGGAGCGGATCGTTATCTCCAAAAGGGAGGAGATCCAAGAACGCAATATAGTGTTTTAGCTTCAGCTATTGTTCAAGAAGTTAAAGGTTATCGTGCTGAGAAGGAACGTGAAGAAATCCTTGAAGAATATGGGGATTTGTTTAATAGTTTAAATGATTCTGTTTTGGTCCATGATTTAGACGGTAATTTTTTAGCTGTCAACGACACTGCAGTGAACCGCCTAGGTTATTCCAGAGAGGAATTATTGTCGATGAGCCCTCAAGAGATCGACGCTAATAGTTTTTCAGAGAAAGTTGAAGAAAGGATTGAAAGAGTTAGAGAAGGGGAGAACCTTATTTTTGAATCCGTTCACGTAACGAAGGGAGGTTCGAAAGTTCCTCTAGAGATTAGTTCTTCTCTAATAACATATAGAGGACAACCTGCTGTTCTTAGTGTGGCTAGAGATATTACAAGGAGAAGAAAAGCCGAAAAGAGGTTTAAAAAACTTTTTGAAACCGCTCCTGATCCTGTTTTTGTAGTGGATAATAATGGAACTATTGAAGCGACTAACGAGGCTTTCCATAATAAGATTGGATATTCTGAAAGTGAGATTGCCGGTGCTCGTTTGTCCGAAGCAGATTTCTTACCCAGCTCTGCGAATGAAAAATTCGGCAGGATTTTTGATAATGATGAGATAGATAAGGACCAGTGCCCGGAAAGTTTGAAGTTTACAACTCAGGATGGCGAGACTCTTTTTATGGAGTTATCTGCCTCTACTCTTGAGATTGAGGAGAAAGGTTCTGCTTGCATGGTGATAGCTAGGGATGTTACGGAAAAACGTAGAATGAAGGAGAAACTCCAGGAAAGTGTGGGTGAATATAGGAGGTTAATAGAATCTGCTCCGAATCCTATAGTATTGACTAGTGCTGAATCTGGTGAGATTATTGAGGCTAATGCGGAAGCGGAGGAATTGTTTGGAGTTTCAAGACAGGATATAATTGGAATGCATCAGAGCGAGATACATCCGGGGAACGAATTTGAGGAGTATGAGAGTTTCTTTGATGAGTTTGTTGATAATCCTACCAGTGAGGTCGAATTTGAGGAGATAGGCATCTGTGTAGTTGGGGGTGAGGGGGAGAGAATTCCTGTTATTTTGAGTGGGAGAGGAATTGAATTGAGGGGGAGAAAGGTCATCTATTGTATTCTTAATGATATAAGTGAGCTGGTTACTGTCGAGATTGGTATGGATAACCTTCATTTGATGGAAGAGGTTCGTTCGTAGGGTATTGACTGTTTTGAATTAATTGGGCCGGGGTCTTTTTTGGGTATCGGATAACAAAACCAAAATATATAAATTATTATTTACAAAAGGTAAATTAAAATTAACAAAGTGGGTTTTATGACAAGGACAATGTGGCTACTCCGAATAGAATGTCCTCATTGCGGGTCCATAAGCGGAATTCCCCATAATCCCGCAATAATAGAAAAATGCTCCGGTTGTGGAAACGCAGTAATATACCCTTGGAGCGGTTAAAACGCCAAACCGAGAAAAAATCGTATAACCACTAAAATAGAGACATATTTTCCATCAATCTCTAAAAGTCGTCAACATTCTTCGGTAAGCATGAAGTAATACTGAAGTTTTACGAGATTTCTGAAAAATGAACCATCTAACTATTTCTACTCTAGTAATTTTACTTATTTCTAGTTGCCACTGCTTAACTGTTCCAAATCGCTAAAGACCTTTTCTCGCTAAAAATCTGTTCTCCAACGGAATTGTTCGATATCTCCAAATTTTTCTTTCTTTTTCTCGCTCCAAGATTTTCCCATAGCTTCTAGGAAGTTTCTTGCTTTTGATTCCGGATCTTTTGAATTAGCTATAGCTCTGCCAACAACTAAGATGTCTGCTCCAGCTTCCAAAGCTTCTCCAACCGTGTCTTGGGTGATTCCTCCAGCTACGGCTACAAGATTCTCTTTAGTCATATCTTTGATCTTCGGAATGTCTCCCCACGCTGAGTGTTCTTCTCCAGCGTACTCTTCATCAATTCCACGGTGAAGTTCTACTATGTGAGGTTTTTCTTCAAGATCGTCAATCAAACCAGCTGGGTTTTTCGTGTTCAGAGTGTCAACGATACAATAAACACCTGCCTTATCTGCTTCTCTAACCGCTTTTTCTATCGTGTTATTATCGGCTAATCCTGAGACAACTACTCCGTCGGCTCCTGCATCGGCGGCCATTTTGGCTTCTAAGTGTCCGGTGTCCAGTGTTTTAAGGTCTGCTATTATGAATGTGTTTTCTCTTTCCACTCTGAGTTTTTCTATTACGCTAACTCCGTGTTTTTTGATTAGAGGAGTTCCAGCTTCAACTATCAAGTGATCGTTATCGGGTAGTTTTCTGATTAGGTTCAATTGTTGCTCTAGGTCCGGTTTATCCATGGCAATTTGGAGATAAGGTGGGTTTCGAAGTTTTACTGTTCGTGTACCCATTATCGGATGACCTGCCTTGTCTTTTTCTTCGTTAACCTTATCAACACTTGGGAATCCATCCATAGCCCTCTGAATCGCTAACCTTGTTGCTCCATAATTAAACCTGTTTAACTTTTGAAAGTCATCAGCTTCAGGATGAATAAAAACACTTGCAATAATCACCAGATCCTCAGCTTCATCCTCCGGAATAACCCCTTCTTCAACCGAATCCGCAACAGCCCTAGAAACACCTTCCTGAACAGGGCCGAATACTTTGTTTGCGTCTTCCATTTCTTCAACTGTTACTTTCGGGACAAGGAGTGTTGAGGGTTTTACCGGCAGGTCTGGTCTTATGACGCTCAGCAGTGGAGTGTGGCCGGTGCTGGGTTGTGTCATTCCGTTGAGGAATGCTTCTCCTGCGGGCCCGTCTTTTTCTCCTATGATTAGGTCTATGTGTGCGAGGTTTGGTTCGTCTCCTACTAGTGCTTCTCCTACTTTGTACATTTTTTTGGCACCATTGACTGCGGCTTTAGTAAGTTCCGGAGAGTTTTAATTTCTTTCGGTGTTTCACTGTCTAAACTGTAAAATAGGTGATTTTTCGAAAAATAAAACTAAAAAGGAGGATGTTTGAAAGTTTCATCCGAACATTCTTCCAGAAATCTCGGAAGGTTCGCCAGAAGTAACTTTTACAATCGCTCTGTCGAAATTGTTTTCCATAACCTCGTCTTTTTCTTTACGAATAGCTTGCATTCCAGCTTCACTGCAAATTGCTTTAATGTCTGCACCTGTACAACCTTCTGTTTTTCTAACCAGTCGATTGAAATCAATATCATCTGCTAGCGCCATATCCCTCGTATGGATTTTGAAGATTGCTTTTCTCTCATCTTTTCCAGGTATCGGGAATTCGATTAACCGATCGAAACGCCCGGGCCTCAAGATTGCTTCGTCCAACATGTCTGGACGGTTAGTTGCTCCGAGTATTTTCACTTCTCCTCTCGGTTCGAACCCGTCGAGCTTTCCTAAGAATTGCATCATAGTTCTTTGAACTTCTCTGTCACCACTTGTGGACGTACTTTGCCTTTTGGAAGCTATAGCGTCAATCTCATCGATAAACACGATGCTGGGAGCTTTTTCTTTCGCGAGTTCAAACATTTCTCGAACCATCCGACTACCTTCCCCTATATATTTCTGCACCAATTCCGAACCGATCAGCTTAATAAACGTAGAGTCCGTTTCATTAGCCACAGCTCTCGCCAGCAAAGTCTTACCAGTTCCAGGAGGACCGTGAAGCAAAACTCCTCTGGGTGGTTCTACACCGATATCATCGAAGGACTTTCTGTCTGTGAGGGGTAGTTCTACGGTTTCTCTTATTTCTTGTATTTGTTCTTCGAGACCTCCAACATCATTATAAGTAACTTCGGGAGATTCTTCTATTTCCATTCCTTTTACGAGAGGGTCTTTTTCTGATGGTAGGACATCCATTACGTTCAATGTTCTCTGATTCAGCCCGACTCTAGCGCCTGGTTTAATCTCATCGTCTTCTAAGAATTTGGAAACTTCAACCAAAAATTTAGGGCCGGAACTACTTTGTACAACGGCTTTATCCTCGGGAAGTACATCTAGAATAGTGCCGGCGACGAGAGGTGGTGATTTTAGTTTTTCGTATTCTGATTTTAAATCCTTTAACTCTCTCTCCAGTCTGGCTCTTTCCGATTCGATTGCTCCTCTCTCGTTTTCAAGTCCTCTTACCCGCTCTTCCAACTGTCTAACATAATTGGCGAGATAAGAATCATCTTCGATTTTCGGTTTTTCTATATCAGAATAGTCTGCCATTAATGTTCTCCTCTAGTAGTGAATAAGTCTTTTTTAAACTATTAAAAATTTTCAATAGATTTTTTCATTCGATAATGATTCCCAACCTCTAAAATAGTAAAAATTACTCATTTTACGCTCAAACCGTACCATAAACCCCCGATAATCAAACAAACCATACCCCCCAAATAAACAAAAACACTGATTGGAACCTCCAAAAAAGGTAAAGACTCTCTAATCCCAGGTAATTCACTTTCAACTGCGATAACTTCACTAGAATGACTAATAGACAACTTACAAAGCTCAATAACCCGACCCGCCCCTTCAGCATTCTCCGCTTTTTCCAAAAAAACCCGACCCGCCGCCAGTTCCGAACTCAAATCATCATTTCCACCTTCTAACAACTTAGAAGCCCAATTCTCACACCACCTCGCAGCCCGTAAAAAACAATCAGCGGCTTCACTCTCACTCAAAACATCAACCCTCACAACCTCCGAAATATCCGGACTCACACCATCATAATAATACCTCCCATAAGATTCAGAAGAATCAACCCAACGCAAATTCCTCAAAACATGAATAGAATCAACCCTACCCAAATCACTCTCAAAACTACCAAAAACCACAGGACCAAACTTACCACCCCTACCAGGCGGAAAACCAAAACCAGGCCTTATACCACCAGACTCAATCCTCCCACCAGTATCAATCCAAGTAGG
>CAYSUV010000111.1:0-5020 GCA_964434275.1 Hadarchaeota archaeon (SeqCode)
ATTCTTACCACTCGAAGAAAGATAATAAAAAATATTAAAAAAGTGTTCAGATTAATTCCTTTCAGTCCCTATAATCCTCTGGACAAAAATCCAGAGTATCTTTATCTCGAATCTTTCCCTTAGCTTCCCTCTCAGGAGCAGAAATAAAGAAATAGATAATTGAACCAACAACACTTCCCAAAATTAAGGTAAAGACGATAATCCCAGCTCTCAAACCTAAAGGACCTGAGATTCTATTGAAAAATTCGGCTACAGATATAGCCGTATCCGGATGCATGTAGATTTTTCCTATCCAAGCGCTTACAAATATGAAGAATAGCCAGATGTAGATTCTTTTTAGTCTTCTTTTAACTGCTTCCTGCCAAGTGATTTTATATTTGGGTTTTCTCAAATCTGCAGACAGAACCTCTTGCCATCCTTCATCAACCTCCAACTCTGAATCAAAGAATCTCGCTAGGAAAACTTCCTCTAATGCCCTAACTCGTCCTCTCCAAGCGTCAAAATGTCTATAACGCCTAGCCTCTGTGAACAATAAGACATAAGCTAGGAAAAGTCCGGGGAGAAGTGTCCAATGAGGAGCGCTTCGTGTTGAAAGAGCAAATGTTAGAACACCAACGGTAATCACTATCGCCCAATTTGTGGAGCGATCCATGCGTTGTCTCCAAGTGTTAATCCTCTGTACCTCTCCACGATAGACATGCATTATGACGTTCGTGTCTTGCGGGTCTATTTTTTCCCAATCCATTACTTTTAACCTTTAAGTATCCCCCTATTTATTTCTCAAGTTTTTCTATCTGAGATGGCAAACTACTTTTATTCTTAAAAATCTCGGGAGCAATTACTTTGACTTTTAAAGGGGTATTTGGTTATGTGTGATAGTTTAAGAATTTAAAAATGAGTCTCCAGAAAAGCGGCTTATTTTCTACCGCCTGAAATAAATCACAAGAGAGGATTAGTCCTGATTAGAAGTCTGAGGTTTCTGATTCCCCGGAAAAGATATTGGGGGATTCGTAAAGTATAAAGATTATGATTTTTATGATTACGTTCATACGTGTCTATACGTGTACATAAATATTATAAATAATAACTTTCATAAAATCAGGGTGAGAGGGGATAACTATTCAAAATACAAATTTAGCGGAACAAGCCGAATCAAAAATGAAAAAATGGGCGGAATACGTAAGCGAAAAAGAAAGAGGAAAACTAGAACAACCAACAGTAATTCAAAAAATCAATAAAATTATCGAAGATTGCAAAACAGATCTAAACAAACTCTGGATTTTAGACATTTTCGCCAATGATATATCCAAAGACAACGTAAAGGAAACTGTAAGACTTATCTTTGACGAAGATATGGACATGTTAGTCGAAAATGTCGAAGCGGAACTAGAAGTGGCCGAAATAAGCGATATTAACGAAAAAATAAGAGAAGATTTACGAATAGGGGAAGCTATCAGAGCTGATATCGCAAAAGAGGATCTAGAAAGAATAAAAGACAAGGTCGAAACAAAAGTAAAAGACTCAACAAAAAAAACAAAAGAAGGAATCCACCTGCTCTCCTTATATATGAGAGAAGATTTCGACAAATTACAGTCGCATATAGTTAAAAAAGGTTTTGAAAGGACTTGGGAAACATTCAGCGGGGAGAAAGTGGACCTTGACGAAATTGTGAAAACAGGTCTAATCTACAAAAAACATCGAAAAGACAGCACGCGTAGTTTCTGGGATTACGTTGTTCCAAACTACAGTCTAAATATACTGGAAGATATAGCTAAAGGAACAAGCAATCTCGCCATTCCTTGTTCTACACCTACAGAGAGCGAAATAGAGGAAAAAATAGAAGAAAAAGAAGTCAAAAAATTCATAAAATGGATGTCTGGAACCGAAAAATACATCAAAGCCTCAAGCGAGGAAGAACAATTGAGAGAAGAACTAGAGGACAAAGAAATAAGTCTGACACTAGACGAATTAAAAGAAATCAGAGACAAACTCGTGAAAGAAAACATGTTAATCTTCCACTACAGTCCACAAAGAAATAACACCCAAGACAAAACCGGAAAACCCGCAACCTGGAAATACAAACTAACAAAACCAGTAATAGACTCAGTGCCAATTCTCAGATGGAGACCGGCAGAATTCGCTTAAAAAACCTAAAAAGGCACAAACACAACCTTTTCATTTTTATTCTTAGCTATAATGCTAAACCACCTATTCTCAATTAAATCAAACGCAAAGCAGGCTGGTCATAAAAAAATAGTATATCTCAGTTCTCCAAAGAGGAATATTTTTATTAAAGTTTGAGTAATCACCTTGGCCATGCTGTCAAAAAGAGAAAAATATTTCGTTTTTTTCTTAGTAGTTGGACTCATCGTAATCTCTGGAGGATTAACTTCTATCTTCACTTTATTAGATATCAATCCAAGAGATCCTCTGTTCTTCGGGGAGAACAACCATGCAGTTTATAGAGTCAATGGTGAATTAACCGCGTCTGAAGTTCCAAAAGGCACCTTGAACACAATACCCTTAACCTCCACACGAACTGAAGCAAAGTTCCAGAATGGAAAAACTTATTCATTTAGAATGACCCCCAACGGTCGGTATATCTCTGATAATTCCCCGACAGAACATTATAGTTTATTTTGGATTTTTTTGAAGAATCCAATGATTTACGGGCCCAGCTCAAATAAAGGGAGAAAGTATAGTGTTGTGGATCCGATCGGAGTAATTTCTGAAGAAAATGAAGTCTACACCTTAATTGTTGAAAATGAAACCACTATTTTATGGTCTGAAACCTTATCTAGTCAAGCAAGCAACAAAGTTTCAATCTATAAAAACGGGACGAAAGTTGCTTCGGGAGTCTATGACGCTACTTGTGGAATGCTTTTTCATTTAGAAACCCACATAAACGGTTTTAATTCTTTGGACCTAACCGAGACCAGCTTTCCAATAAGTCGAAACAGAAAATATAATCTCGCAATAGCGATTGCAGTAACAATTGTAGTTCTAATCTCAGTGTATGTTTGGAGTAAGAAAACGTCGATGGGGTTGGAAAAAAGAAATACAATCTTCAAACTCTTCGGAATAGGTTTCGCTTGCGCAATAGTTGATCTTTACCTCGATGTGTGGTTCTTTGAAATAATCACCCGAACAGGTTTAATCGCCATACACCTAGTTTTGGCGGTTATACTATACTACTTAATTGAAAAATGGTCGATTCCAGCATTTTTCGAAATAGGTTTCGTGTTAGCCTTCGCTTACTCCTATTTAAACGGAGTTTTAATCCCACAAATAGCATACTTCCCTGGATTACTCATAACTTGGATAATAATGTATCTCCTCAAAACAAGGCAAGAGATCCCGACTTAGATAAATAGTGGTCGAAATTTTGGAAAAAATAAATCTAAGAAGAGGTATCATTTAATATTTCTTTAAAATAGGGTCCGATTAAAGCATATCCCCTTAAATTTAGCAATTTAAAAATTTGCAGTTGTAGTTATGCCACTCAAGTTTTGAAACTTATATTTAGGGCTAGTTTCAGTCTTCTACCTTGGAGATTTATTCCCGATTTTTGATTTTTTTGGAATTGTTGAGTTTATTTTATTCTTCTTGGACGCTTTTTCCGAGGAGTATATCTGTGTATCGATCTCCTAATGATCTTCTGTCCAAGTCAAAAATTTTCTCCTCTAGAAAGTCTGTGATTACTTCCCATCTTTCATCTTCTCTATCTGGAGCAAATACTAGTCCTCCTAGAACTAGCATATTTACTGCAGTCGTAAAGCTCATGTCGTCGAATTCTCCTGCGCTTTCGATAAATTCTCCCTGGATTTCTTTTATTCTTTTATAGATTTCCTCATCAAACGAAATGGTTTTCCTGATAATAATATCACCATTGGTGAATTGGTTCAAAGAATACTATGTAAAATTTGGAGTTTAAACTTTTCGTAAAATCAGAAAAAAAGAGAAACAGATAAAAATCATTATTCGAACACTGCCGACCTACTAAAAAAAGAGAATATGAAGGCTCTAATAGCCGAATCCAAACTCCCCCAACCTATCAACTGTCTTTGCGCAGTGGTAAAAATAACAATCATAGAAACGACAGCAATAAAAGGAATAACTCACTTAGAACGGGTTTTGGATTAATACCATTCCTAATCAGTAGCTTAAACTAATTAATTACAAGTAAGCATAATCCGGCTCCAACCACTCATAAGGAGAGAATTCCGACCTGTATTTCAAGCTGAGAGGATATTGAGAACTCTCATTCGAAGAGTATTGGTCCACAATTAGTCTAGCATTCACATTAATCCAACCATTATCTCTTCTCAAAAAAATCACACCTATAAGCCGACCATAATACCCTCTACATGGGCCTGTGCCGTAGGCTAGGTCATCTAGGTCGAGATAAATTTTTTTGTCTTTAGATAGAAGGGTTTCTAATAGTTCTTTAGCTCTCAGGGCTGTTTTGTAGTATTCGGTTTTTTCATAAGTTTCCTGATCAATATTTTCAAGTTTTTCGTGTTTATCAACCGCTTCAGATTTGCTTAATTCTTCTGTATCGATACACGCTAGTCTTATCTTGTCAGGTCCGGTTTTTACACCTGCTTTTGGAAGGACCTCTTTTGTAATCTTTATTTCAAGAGTATCCCCATCGATAACCCTCTCCACAATCGCAACCGCTTCATAATTCGGATAATCTTCATCAATCGAATCGGACTGGTAGAAGTAAAGACCTAAAGTAATACCCAGAAAAGTTATCATCAGAATTCCGATAATTATTTTTCTTTCGACCATGACAGACCCCATCTTTAAATCTTAAAATCCTCATTTCAAGTTTCAGAGAGTTTCACTCTTAAAGAAAAAATAGCAAGGCAATACTCTCACTAATTTCCCGTCTCATTTAGAGCAAAACTGTGGAGATTTTATACCAAGACCTGATTAAATCAGATGGTGTGAAAATGAAAGACAACGAGAAAGAGACCATTCCCAAACAAATCTTACGCACTGGATGCTGCAGTTC
>CAYSUV010000112.1:0-4982 GCA_964434275.1 Hadarchaeota archaeon (SeqCode)
GATGAGGATTTGTTGGATTTTTCTTCTAGAAATATATCGCTTGTTTCGGGTGCTGATAGTACTCTTGAGTTTGTCGGTTCTCGGATGCCTTCGTTTATAGTGAGCACGAGTTATGAGCAGTATATTAGGGCTTTATGTGATTTTTTGGAGTTCTCGTTTCAAAACACTTACTGTACTAGGTTGTCTCTGAATAAGTACTCAATCTCGGTTGAAGAAAGGATGCGGCTGAAAGAGATTAGAGAAATTATTGGAAGTTTGGATCGGGTTAGAATACCTGATTCTGCTGGAGATTTAGAAGATTTTAATTCTAAGTCCAGAAATACGATCGAAGAATTGGATAAAATATTCACGGAAAGAATTCCTAAATTAGGTGTTGGGAAGATGTTGGAAGAAGTAAATCCTGTGGGGGGTAGTGCAAAAGCCGATGCGATTCGAGATATTTCCAAGAAGGTAGGGTTGAGTTTGGATCGGTTTATGTATGTTGGGGATAGCATCACTGATGTGGAATCATTTAAATTTCTTAGAGAGAATGATGGGTTGGCGATTTCTTTCAATGGTAACGAATACGCGGTTCATAATGCGGAGATAGTGATTTTGGCTGAGAATACTGTTATACTTTCTTTCTTGGGGTATGTTTTCAATATTTTTGGAAAACAAAAAGTGTTAGAATTGGTAAAGAATTGGAGCCACGAGAAGATTAGGGAAGCATGTGAAGAAGAAAAATTATTAGAAGAGATACTTGAAATCTATCCTCAAAGTTTGCCTACAGTAAAAATCGTTAATAATGAGAATGTGAGAAGGTTGAAAATTGAAAGTTCCAAGTTTCGAAGAAAAGTAAGAGGGGATCGCAGAGGAGGGCTTGGCTAGAATGAGTAGAAACCTTTCGAAAATAGAGGATACTTATGCTGAAGCTTTTGAGGGGATTTATTGCAGAGCACTTCTGACAGCGAGAGATGAAAAAACATTAAAAGCTGCGGCTGAGGATTCTACAGCTACACCGGCGACTGTTATTGGAAGAACTGAGGGGGGAATAGAAAGATGGGTAGGGATAGATGAAACTCCCGATGGGAGACCAGGAGCGATTTTACAGTTTTGGGGTGACACTAAAGGATCTATCGAAGAGAGTTTGGAAAAATTCGAAAAAGAACTGTCCTACCGAATCCGTCAAGATATTCTCGTAAAACCATTCACTTCTCTTTTTGATGCTACAGAGGATCCTAAGGGGAAATTGGACATGATGGAAAGAGTAGGGCACTGCGGTGATGGTTATGAGTGGGTAGAAGATCGACATGGGCGAGAACTGATAGTAATACCTACAATGGTTCCTGATTTTGAAATAGAGCGATACTTAGGTTATTCAAAAGGAGTCGCGGGGGGAAACTTCTGGTACTTTTGCGAAAAGAAAGAAGCCGTACTGGAGGCCGGGAGAAAAGCGATAAAAGCAATTCAAGATGTGAAAGGGGTCATCACTCCCTTCAATATAGTTTCGGCCGGTTCGAAACCAGAAACAGATTTTCCCGAGATTGGGCCGACTACCAATCATCCTTATTGTCCTTCTTTGAAGGAGGGGTTGGGTGATGATTCTAAGGTTCCTGAGGGTGTTGGATATATTCCTGAGATTGTTGTTAATGCTCGATCTTTGGAGGAGTGTGAGGAAGGTTTGAGGAGGGGTATTGAAAATGTTAAAGAGGTTGATGGGGTTAGGAAGGTGTCGGCTGGCAATTATGGGGGGGATTTAGGTGATTATAAGATTCATCTTCGAGAGTTGTTCGAATAATGTCGTTTGATGTGATAGGGTTTGGCGCCCTAAATGTGGATAAGCTTTACAAGGTTAATCGGATTGCTAGGCCGGATGAAGAGAGTGTTGTGAGTGATTTTTCTGAATCTTGTGGAGGGTCTGCGGCGAATACTTTGGTTGATTTGGCGAAGTTTGGTGTGGATGTAGGGTTTGTTGGGAAGGTGGCTGATGACCGGGAGGGGAGGTTGCATTTGGAAGAGTTCGATGAACAGGGTGTGGATACTGAAGGTGTCGTGAGGACTGAGGCTGGTAGGAGTGGAAACGCAATAGGTTTCGTCGATGAAGAGGGTGAGAGAGCACTCTATATAGATCCGGGAGTTAATGATGAGTTGAAATTCGAGGAGATAGATTTAGATTATATCAAAGAAGCTGAGTATCTCCATCTCTCTTCGTTTGTTGGCGCGAAACCTTTCAATATCCAAAGGAAGATAGTTGGAAAATTACATGACTCAGTGAAAATAAGTCTGGATCCTGGAATTATCTATGCTCAAGAAGGGTTAGACTCTCTAAGACCTATAATAGAAAAAACTTCAGTGTTTTTGCCAAGCGAAAAAGAGTTGAAGATTTTAACAGGGGAAGATTATGAAAAAGGCGCACAAAAAATTAGGGATATAGGTCCAGATGTAGTGGGTGTAAAGCGGGGGGATAGGGGTTGTTATGTGATTAACGGCGAGGATAGTTTTTCGGTTGAACCATATCAGGTAGATGTTGTAGATACAACTGGAGCTGGTGATGCTTTTTCTGCCGGATTTTTATACGGCTTATTGGAAGGTGAAGAACTTTACAAATGTGGGAAAATCGGTAACTACGTAGCTTCTCAATGTATTGTAGAGATGGGAGCTCGTCCTGATTTTTCAGATATTTCAAAACTTGAAAGTATTTAGCCTGATTGTTGTTTTAGAAACCATTTGCTTAATTGTCTTATATGATTAGAAAGGTGTTTTTCTATTGGAGAGACCATTATGGACAAATTCGAATGGATTGACCACCCGGCTGATATTGGGTTTAGAGCTTTTGGTGAGGATTTGGAGGAGGCTTTTGAAAATGCGGCTTTTGCTTTGGCTGATATAATTGCCGAAGTTGAGAAAGTAGAAGATGAAGAACGAATAGATATTAGTTTGTCCTCTGAGGATTTGGAAGCTCTACTTTATGATTGGATAGATCATTTCATCTACCTGTACGACGCTAAAAGCTTTATAGCTTCGAAATTTGTGGTTGAAAAAATTTCGAAAACAGATGAAGGTTATGAACTAGAAGCGGAAGCTTTCGGTGAAAAATATGATCGAGAGAAACACGGACAAGGTACCGAAGTTAAAGCTATGACTTACCATATGATGAAGATTGAAGACAAGCCCGGACAAACCTATGTTCAGCTCATAGTCGATATTTGATTTTTATGCAAATCCTTTTTTACAAACTTCTATTCTTATGTAATAGGCAGATAAAGTGAGTTGGAAAGGCCCTCTAAACAAGATTGATGATTTAAGATGGGAAATACCCAAAGATTACAAGCCAGAGATGAGAGTTCCTACCAGAATTTTTGCTAATACTGAACTTTTGAACGAAATGAAAGAAGACAAAACCTTCGAACAAGGTTCCAATGTTTCATCTCTGCAAGGGATATACAAGTATTCGGTTGTGCTTCCGGACGGACATCAAGGTTACGGATTTCCGATAGGCGGAGTAGCAGCTACCGATGCCGAAGAGGGAGTTATATCTCCTGGAGGAGTCGGCTACGATATTAATTGTCTTCCGGGTGATACAGAAGTTTTAACGCCGTTAGGATTTCGAATCGATATTGAAGGAGTGTCTGCCGGTGAAAATGTTACAGTCATTAACGACCATCATGCTAAACCCACTGAAGTTCTTTTGACACAGGAAAGAGAGGAAGAGTATCTTTATGAAATTTCTACTAAAGCAGGATATAAATTACAAGCTACATCTGACCATCCGATTCTTACAAGAGAAGGAATGGTTGAAAGTTACGAACTTTCCGAAGGAGATGAAGTCGCACTCCATCCTTTTAGGGGAGTGGGATATGAAGAACCAGAAGATTATGGGGTACTGTCTGAAGATTCTTTTTCAGAATCAATTAAGATGGAGTTGAAAAACAGAAGTCTTTTACCATTATCCTCAAAAAACGAGAACTTACCTCATATATTGAAAATTTTTGGATATCTATTAGGGGACGGAACAGTTTACGATAAGAACGTAATTTTTTACGGTAAAAAGGAGGATTTGGAAGAAATTAAAGAAGATATAGAAACTTTAGGTTATAAAGGTCAGATTTACCAAAGAGATAGAGAATATAATATTGAAGGTAAAGAATTTAGCGGAACTGAAACTTATCTTAAAGTTTCAGCTAGGAGCCTTGCAAAATTATTATGGGAACTTGGATATCCGAAAGGAAATAAAACAAAAAGCAAAATTAGAGTTCCAAACTGGATTATGAAATCTCCTAAATGGATGAAAAGATTATTTTTAGCTTCATTTTTCGGAGCCGAGATGTCTAAACCGAAGACAAATAACGGATATAATTTTTACATGCCGGAGGTTAAGTTTTCTAAGGAAAAATCAGATTCAGAAAGCCGGCCTGTCTTTCTTTATGAGTTACAAGAGATGCTTGAAGAATTTGGAGTGGAATCTACGGTTTCTACAGCTAGCGAGTCTGAAGATAAAACGATTTATAGACTACTTGTTGGTGGGGTTACGGAAAACTTATTGTCTCTATGGGGAAAAATAGGCTTTGAATACAATAGAGAAAGAAGAAGATTCTCGACTGCTGCAATTGTTTACTTGAGACTCAAAGAATCTGTAATAAGAAAAAGGGAAGAGATTAGAGAAGAGATAAAGAAAGGAACTAATGATTTATCGGTGAATGAATTAGTAGAGAAGTATAAAGATTTTGTGAATAGGCGATTTGTAGAAAGAAGCCTTTGGGGAGACACTTTGAATGCGAGACCTCCGGAAGGCTTTATCAAATTTGACGAATTTCTTCAAGAATTCGCTACCGGTGAGATAGTTTACGATGAAATTGTAGAAATAGATAAAGTGGAGCATGAGGATAGCGTGTATGATTTCACGGTTAGAAATGAACACCATAATTTTGTTGCGAATGGTATGGTTGTTTCGAATTGTGGAGTCCGTTTGTTGCGTACTGATTTGGAGAAATCAGGTGTTCAGT
>CAYSUV010000113.1:0-4941 GCA_964434275.1 Hadarchaeota archaeon (SeqCode)
AAAGAAATCCTAGCAACAAGCCTAGGCTTACCAGACCTAAGAAGACCTCTCCTATAATGATAATCAGTCCTACCCTCCCTATCACGACGATAAGGAACTCTCCTATGAGGTCCATATTGAGTCATAACTGTCCTTCCTCCAAAATTTCTCTATTCTTCAAATAAGTTTCCAAATGAGACCTACTTCTGAATGTCCCACCCTTCACCTTCCGATACAACTCTCTATAAAGACTAGAATCAATAACATCCTCATCCCTCAACTCTTTCAACTTCTCCCGAAGAGAACGAACTTTCCCCATCCATTCCTCCTTTTGAGTTTTCCTACTCTGCTTCGCACCCTTCCGAGTTCCAGGTCCACTTTGCTTCCCTTTCTCCCGTTGTTCTTTCCGCGCTCTTGCCCTTGCTCTACTGCCCGGCTGTTTCGGTTTCGCCTTTATTGCACCATCATCAATTAGTCTTCTTACATCGTCTCTAGTGATTGCTGTAGATATTTCAGCTGATCGATCCGGATCAAGCCATATCCTATTTTTACCTACTTCTAATATGTCAGCCGCTAGTCTCTTCTGCATTTCTAGATTCACGTTTTTCCCTCCTATCATTCAATACTTTAATTCCCTGCTCTTCAGCAACTTCAAGAATTTTTTCTCTTTTTCTTTCTCCGACCGTAGAACCTATCCTAATAGCATGAGTTTCAGAATTAACTTCCTTAGCCTCTTGAGGATTATGAACTAATTCTTCTCGATACCCAGAAGGGTGTATATCTCTTTCCGACTCCGGCTTCCTATACCCTACTTTAACAATAGAAGGTTTCCCCTTCTTTTCTTTCCTCATTTTACTATCCCCGCCTTTCGGTTTACGCCAGCTATCTTTCACGTGCTTTCGCTCAGATCCTTGTCTTTTGAATTTTTTCTCTCCCATCATGGCGCCTCCACAATATATATCCCATCTTGAAAAACTCTAGGATCCCTATCTTTAACCGAAGCTGTTTGTTCAATATTAGCAGCAGTCTGCCCCACATCATCTTTGTCTGGGCCTTTAACTTCTATGTCTTCTCCTTTTATTTCTACTTCAGTTTCTCCAACTATTTCTGCTCTCCTCGCTTTTTCTTCGCCGATAAAGTTCTCTATTTCAACTTTTCCGTTTCGAACACTGACTGATATGGGAAAATGAGAATAAACGACTTTTAGTTTGCTAGTAAAACCTTCCGTTACGCCTTCGAACATGTTCTTTATATGAGAAACAACCGTTCCGACCGAAGCTTTTCTCTCTTTTCTAGATGAGTCAGAAATTATTACAATCTCATCTTCTCCCTCGTTGACTTCAATTCCTCTAATATCAAACTTTTTAGAAATTTCGCCATTTGGACCTTCAACATGAACCATTCTTCCTTCTACTCTAACGCTGACTTTTTCCGGTATTTGCACCTTTTCTTTAATCCCTTTATCCAACATGATTATCCCTTCTTTTCAAATCCTTAATTCACTATTACTTTTTTCTTATACCTTCTGGAAGAAAATTAAGTAGTTCTCAGTAAACAAACGCTAGTAAACGTCCTCCTTTTTCTTTTTCCTTAGCTTCTTTATGAGATATCACTCCATCCGGTGTTGAAACCGCCAGTATCCCGAACCCAGCAGCAGGAAGGTAGCGTTTTTCCCATTTTTCAAATTCACCGCGCTTTACAGAAGATCTTGGTTTTATAACACCACAATTATTGATATTTCCTACGAGTTCCACTTCGAATTTTCCGCCTCTTCCATCTTCTAAATACTCAAAGTCTCCAACGTAGTCTTCCTCTTCCATCACTTCCAAAACATCTCTAATTAGCCCAGAGGCAGGGCTTATAGTAACCTTGCTTTTCCTTATTTCTTCATGATTTTTGATTGTAGAAAGAGCATTAGCTAGAGAATCATCACTCATTTCATCACACCCTACTCGTGTTTCTCAAACCCTATTTTTGGAGCCATTTCTCTGAAACAACGCCTGCACAAGTACAAGCCGTACTGCTGATATACAGCTCCTCTCGAACCACATCTTTCACACTTTCTTGACTCCTTGACTTCATCATCATCTTTCATTTAAACCACCTGCACTCCTAATTCTTGTTCTACAAATTCAATAGCCTCTTCCTTATTAATCCGATGGGATTCAGGAATCTTTCTAGGTTTCCTCTTCCTTTTTTTAATTCTAAACCCAGGTCGGACTAGATTCACATTGACATCCATTCCAAATATTCCAACATCAGGATCATAATCCATTTCTGGAATCTCAATATGCTCTTCAATTCCAAACGAAAAATTACCGTTAGAATCAAAAGACGATTCTTTCAACTCATTCCCTTTGACATTCAATAAATTTTCTAGGGTTTTTTCAGCTTTTCTTTTTCTTAAAGTAACTTTACAACCAACCGGAGTTCCTTGTCTAACGCCCAAGGTCTGATTAGTTTGTCTAGCATAGGTTCTTACTGGAGTTTGTTGAGCTATTTTCTGAAGCACATTTTCAGCATTAGAAAGTTCTCTACCACCCTGTCCAATCCCCATATTCAGAACAACTTTTCCTAGCTTAATCTCTTTCATCGAATTCACTCTAATCCTCCTCCTCTAAAGAGACTAGTGATTCATTCTCCCCTATGATGAAAACATACTGTTCAGGAGACTGGAACCCCTCATCGTCAGTTTCTATATCAAACCTGTTAGAAGAAGGTCCTTCTATCTCCAAAATTTTTTTAATCTTTCCCACTCTTCCCACATTTGTTCCGCCGGTGACAAAAGCCAAGTTATTCTCCTCACAGGGAACATGTTCTTCCACTTCGAGTTCAGGAAGAGAAAGTTTCAAAGTGTCGTCTATATCAAAATCCTCAAAATCACCTATCAGAGTCTTCCCATCATGAAAAGAGATCTGTAATTTTCCACCTTTGAACGGGTGCTTACCTACTATCTTTTCTAATTTGAAACCGGCCTCTTCCGAATCTATCCCTTTGAAGAAAAGATAACCCTTCCTATCATAAAACACACGCCAAAACTGGTCGGTCTTCGGAATTTCAACAACATCCATCAAACCTACAGGATAATTCGGATTCTTCCTCACTTTACCGTCCACCTTCACCTCACCCTGACCCAAAATCTTTTCAGCTTCTTTTCTTGTTTTAGCAATATCTAAATTATCTCTAAGAGCAACAGAAAGAGGAACAGACTCTTCACTACCGTGAGGGCCTGGTGAAGTTGTGACCGCCCATTTTTTTTCTTTTCTAGGAGCTTTCCTCACTTTCGGAGCGTTTAGTCTCTTCAGATGCTTCTTCTCTCCTTTCTTCGACATGTTCTGACCTCCTTTCAATAATTTTATCTCGCATGTTATCCTTTTCCAACTCTATTATTTCAACATTAGACGGGTGCACTGGCGACGGGACCTCTGTCTCATCCGCCGTAGCCGTCTCCACACCCTCAACAGTTATCCTTTGACTATCAGTATCCACTTCAGTAACCTCACCTTCCATTCCCTTAAAATCCCCGCGCATTAATCTAACTTTATCACCAACTCTCAAAGAAATAGATCTAAAACCATACTCCTCCTTTAAATCCGGCCCTAGTGTAGCCGCAATCGACTTTCTTTTTTTATGCAACGGTTTTTCCTCTTCAATCATAATCTCACCTATACAATTATAGTAGCTATCCCGGCAATCTGAGGCCATCTTTCAGCAGCTTCCCGAGCCATAGGACCTCTAACCTCCGAACCTTGAGGTTCTCCCTCCGGACCCACAAGAACGGACGCATTATCTTCAAACTTTACCCTCATACCGTTTAACCTCCTATATTCTTTGGCTTGCCTTATCACAACACCATGAACAATTTGTTTTCTCAATTCGGGCTTTCCCTTCTTTACCGAAGCGACAAACATATCGCCTATACCTGCCCTCGCCATCCTTCTTTGCGTACCTTTGTACCCAATCACAGAAATAAGTCCTAACTCTTTAGCCCCCGTGTTGTCGGCACACTCTAGATGCGCGCCCTGAGACAAAGTTTTCGTAGGTACGACCGGCGGCGATCCTGACTTAGATCTAGGCAGTTTGATCACCCTCTTTCTGTTTCTTCTCCAAAACAACAAATGATTTTTGCTTGCTAAGCTTTCTACATTCCGCTATCTTAACCACATCGCCCTCCTTCGCATCTACACATGGCGGATTATGAGCCTGGATTCGAGAGGATCTTCTTTCGTATCTCTCAAACTTCGGAGTTTTTTCAGCGTAGTTTCTCTCCACAATAATCGTTTTATCCATCTTATCGCTGACAACTTCCCCTTCAAAAACCCTACCTCTAACAGAAAGATTGCCATGATGCGGGCATTTTTCGTCTTGACACTCCTCTTCAGGAGGTTTTATACTTGAATCTATCATTTTCTCACCTTAGTTTCTTCACCCTATCTTCAGGCCGGGCTATTAATTCTGTTCCTTGTACTTTTACTTTTTCTCCTTTTGGAGTTGTGATTGATAACACATTCTCTTTTTTGGGGATTTTCTTTAGTTTTTCATTTTCTTTTAGGGTTATTGTATTTCGAGTTTCGTCCATGATAACACCTTCTTTACCTATTAATGTGGGATCGGAACTGTCCAGAATTTCCATTTTTAGACCTATTAACTCGTGCTGGAGAAGATTTTCCTTCGTAATAGACATGGAAACACTACTCCACATCGATCATAGCAGGGGAAAATCCCATATCAACCAGCAAATCTTTCGCTTGAGACTTGTGGTTTCCTTGCAACTCAATCCTTCCTTCCTTAACGGTTCCACCGCAGGCGAGATTTTTCTTCAACTTGCTTGCTATTTCTTCCATATCAACTTCTTCTTCGGCCAACCCTTTGACAATAGTAACGGATTTACCAAATGTTCGCTGTTGGGAAAACACCCTAATCCTTTGCTGTTCCTGAGCTATCTCCTCGCAAGCACATATC